>MSHH01000076.1 GCA_001941075.1 Oscillospiraceae bacterium Zagget6
CATCGCATGGTGCAGAGGCAAAAGGCACCGCATCGCGCGGCGCAAAACCACAGGATGCAGCTACTCGTCGCACGGAGGCGAAAGGTGAAGCATCGCGCGGAGAGAACTCCCAGGGCGCTACTACCCGCCGCACAGAAACGAAAGGTGAAGCATCGCATGGTGAAAGGCCGCAGGGTGCGACATTCCGTAGCACAATGGCAACCGGTGAAACACCGCGGGGCGCGGCGGCAAAAGGCGCTTCACCCCGTAGTGCAGATACAGCAGCGAGGTCTGCGGCTACTCCAAAAAGCAAGCTGAGAACGGAATCCACGGCTACAAAAACCGTGAAAGACCGGCTCCGTTTTGATGCTGACGCAAAGGAGGTGGTGTCCCCCGCCAGTCGGGGAAGCCACATCGCCACCCATGCGGTCACGGACTCCGTTTCCGGCACCATCCATAGGCAGATCGCCGAGGGGGAAGACGATAACGTGGGCGTCCAGGCGGCGCACCAGAGTGAGGAGGCGGTGGAAACCACCGGCCATGTTCTCAGTGACGCTTCTTACAGCCGCAAGCTGAAAGCCTATGACAAGGCGGCAAAGCTGGAAGGCAAAGCAGATAAGGCCAATGTCAATGCGCTCTATCAGCAGTCGCTGGCAGATAACCCGGAGGCCGCATCGAATTTTATCTCCCGCTGGAAACAGAAGCAGGCGATCAAAAAGGAATACGCTGCGGCAAAAGCTGCCGGAGGCACCGCGACCCATACCGCAGCTACGGCGAAGGGCGCGCAGGAAGCGGCAAAGGAAACCGGCACGGTGGTGGAGAAAATCGGTGCATTCGTATCCGAGAACAGCCATTTCCTGATTATCGCCGGTATCTTCCTTCTGCTGATTCTGGTCATCATGGGGATGTTCTCCTCCTGTTCGGCCATGTTCCAGGGGGCAGCAACTACCGTTGCTTCGAGTACCTACCCCAGCGAGGACGCGGATATGCTGGCAGCGGAAGCACAATACTGTGCGCTGGAACAGGAGCTTCAGGATTACCTGGACAACTATGAAAGCACCCACGACTATGACGAGTATGTCTATGAGCTGGACGACATCGAGCATGATGCCTATGTGCTGATCTCTGCGATCACTGCCCTGATGGACGGCAATGCCTGGACAATCGACGAGGTACAGGACATCATCCAGATGCTCTTTGACGAGCAGTATACCCTGACGGAGACTGTCACCACAGAGACGCGATACCGCATAGAAACCAGGACGGGAACACGGACGGTCACGGAGACTGCAATCGACCCGGAAACCGGCGAGGAGTACGAATGCAGAAGCCGATGAAAGCACCGACACGGAGGACGAGGAAAAGAGTTCTTCCAATATGCTCCCGCTGGTGTTCGTGTTGCTGCTCGTGGTCGGTGGCGGCGGCGCATACTTCTTCATGCAGACGAAGAAAAAGCAGAAATCCGAGGAGCGCCCGGACCCGGATGCCGACTACAGAGACGATGACGACGAGTACGTTCTGCCGGAGGATGAGGAACTTGGCGCGGACAGTGAGGACTACGACGACGGCTATACAGACGATGAGCCGGTCTGATTGATAACGGAGATGGGCTATGTCAGGGGTGGCATTTTTCTGCCCCTGGCACCATCGCCAAAATGGAAAGGAGCATGATTATTTGAGCAAGTTAGTGATTTGCGAGAAGCCTTCCGTTGGACAGAGCATCTCGAAGGTGCTGAGCGCGACAAAGCGCTGTGACGGCTACCTGGAGGGCGGCGGCTATGTGGTCAGCTGGTGCATCGGGCATCTGGTGGAGCTGGCACAGCCGGAAGCCTATGATGATAAATACGCCAAATGGCGCAAAGAGGATTTGCCTATCCTGCCGGAGCGCTGGCAGTACCGGGTATCCGGTTCCACAAAGAAGCAGTTTTCTATTCTGAAAGACCTGATGAACCGAAATGATGTCACCACTATCGTCAACGCCTGTGATGCAGGCCGCGAGGGAGAGCTGATCTTCCGTCTGGTCTATCACCAGTGTAAATGCAATAAGCCCATTGAACGGCTCTGGATTTCTAGCATGGAGGACAGCGCCATTCGGGAGGGCTTCGCCGGTCTGAGGCCTGGAACTGAATATGACAGCCTTTATGAAGCTGCCCTTTGCCGGGAGCGCGCCGATTGGATTGTCGGCATCAACGCCACCCGGCTTTTTTCATGCCTGTACCGCCAGACGCTGAACGTAGGCCGTGTTATGACGCCGACCCTTGGCATGACCGTTGATCGAGAGGCCGCTATTGCCGCATTCGTGCCGGAACCATTTTATACGGTGCGGCTACTGGCCGATGGGTGTGAGGCCGCAAGTGAGCGTTTCAAGGAGAAATCCGAAGCGACTGCCCTGTGCGATGCCTGTAAAAAGGAGATGGAAACAAAAGTGAAGGCTGTGGAGCGAAAAGAGAAACAGGAAAAGGCTCCTGCCCTCTATGACCTGACTTCCCTCCAGCGGGATGCGAACCGGCTGCTGGGATTTACGGCACAGCAGACGCTGGACTACACACAGTCTCTGTATGAAAAGAAACTCTGTACTTACCCCCGCACGGACAGTCGTTTCCTGACGGATGATATGGCCGGGATGCTGCCGAGGTTGGTGGAAAAGGTCAGCATTGCATTTGGATTGAACGAGGCTCCACCTGTTCATGCAGCACAGGTGATTGACAGTACAAAGGTTTCTGACCATCACGCGATTATCCCCACGAAGGAAGTGCAACATTGCAATTTTGCAGAGCTGCCGAAGGGTGAATTTGCAGTTTTGCAACTGATCGCCGCCCGCCTGCTCTTTGCGGTCGGGGAACCGTGCCGCTATGCAGAGACTACTGTGGAGCTGGAATGTGCCGGTCAGGTATTCACGGCAAAGGGTAAGACAGTTCTGGATGAAGGCTGGAAAGCTGTTGAAAAATGCTTTTTTACAGCCAAATCCGAGAAACAATCCTCCGACCTTCCGCAACTGGCCGAAGACACTGTTCTCCCACTTACATCCGTTGATATGAAGGAGGGCAAGACGACCCCTCCGAAGCATTTCACGGAGGATTTGCTGTTGCAGGCCATGGAAACTGCCAGCGCCGACGAGTTTCCGGATGAGGCCGAGCGTAAAGGCATCGGCACTCCCGCTACCCGCGCCGCGACCATTGAAAAGCTGGTGCAAAAGGGCTTTCTGGAGCGCAAAGGCAGCGGCAAGGTCAAGAGCCTGATCCCCACGGATAAGGGAAAAGCCCTGATTACAGTGACGCCGGAACAGATTCAATCCCCGTCCATGACAGCGGATTGGGAGGAAAAGCTGGTGCAGATCGAAAAGGGCCTTTACCCGGCAGAGGAATTTATGCAGGAGATCTCCGGCATGATGGAAACCATGGTGAACACCTACGAAGTTGTGAAAGGAGCAGATACGCTGATGTCGAATGTGAAAGTGATCGGGAACTGCCCCCACTGCGGGGCCGAGGTTGTGGAGCGTGAAAAAGGCTGGTTTTGTTCCAATCGCGAGTGCCGCTTTGTTCTCTGGAAGGACAATACCTATTTCCAGAAGATTGGCAAGCGCATGACTGCGCAGATCGCGGAAAAGCTGGTGCGCGATGGCCGTGTCCGGCTGAAGGATTGCAAAAGCCAGAAAACCGGCAAGACCTATAACGCCTCGCTGCTTCTCTCCACGGAGGCAGACGGGCGGGCGAAATTCACAATGGAGTTTGATAAGGGAGGCAAAACGAAATGAATGATACCAGACAGGAGGCCGCTTTCCTGATTGGGGAAACGGACTTTCTTCATATAAAAGAGGTAGAGACGGGATACGCCTATACCGCATTTCAGGCCGGGAACCCGGTACAGTCCTTTGGCGGGGAAATTTCTGCGGAGGATGTGCAGCGCAGCCCCATCCGCAGCCCCATGAGCGCGGCGAGGGTGCTGGCGATGGAGGAGGCCGGGATGGGTGGACAGCCAGCGGCACAGGTTTCTATCAATTCTCTAGAGAAATTCAGGGCTTCCGGCATTCGCCGCCGCAGAATGATGGAGCCGGAGACGCTGCCCAACGATGATGTCCGTTTCATCACCGTCGATTATCAGGAGCGCTTTCGCATCCCCAATGGCGGCACGGTAGAGATGATCTATCCTGACCGCCGATTTTCCGCAAAGTGCGAATATATCGACGACTATCATCTGTACCTCAACGGGGAGTGTCTGCATATCTGCCAGCTGGCGGAAATGCTGGAGCGCGGCGGCGGAACCTGCCGCCCGGAGCCGGAAATCGACCCCATGAGGGAAAGTGCTGGATGGCGGCTGGGAAGCAGCCATTATCTTACGCTCCAAACTTGTGAAGATGGCTGGGACTATACCCTGTATGATAAGAACTTCCGCGAGGTGGACGGCGGACAGCTGGATAACCCGGAGATGTCCATGCTGGAAGCCCGTGAAGCCATCCTGGAGGATGCAGGCAAAGGACGGCGCAGCCGCACCGTTGTCGGCTATGACTTCATCACGGAAAAAGCTGAGGCAGTGGCGGAAAGTGATCTCGCCAGTAAACGGGAATCGGTCCTTGGTCAGCTCTCTGCCTTAAAGGACAGCCTGTCAAAAGCCGAAAAGACCCAGCACAGGGTCGCGGAGGCCAGCTTATGAGCCGCCGGGGACTCTCCCTTGCGGAGCAGGAAACGGTGATTTTATGGGACAACGAGCTGGACACCGCCAGTATCTACACCCATGACGCCAGGATGATCGGAAAGCTGAAAGGACTGGCGAAGAAGTATCCGGCGCAGTTCCAGCTGGAGCGCAAAGGCCCCGGAAGGGCTGTCACCTACCAGATACCGAAAAAGTGCGTTTCCATCCGTCCCCCATACAGCGAGGAACGCCGGAAACAGCAGATTCAGGACGCCGCCTTAAACGGCAATCCTTTTGAGCAGGAGGTTCACGATGAAGATTGAAGCATGGGATGAAGTGTATGGCGCAAAAAGCCAGGAAAAGCTCCAGACCTTTCTGGAAAGCACCACCGACAGCTATGCCATCTTGCAGTTAAAGCTGGTGGATGAGACAGCACAGGATCGCTTTATGAATTACTCCTGGCTGGAGAAGCACGGACGGGAGCCGGAAATCGACCACTATGAAGTGACCTATGTGGGTGAGCTGCCCGCCCATTCCAGTCAGGATGTCCTGCTGGAAGGGCTTTATGAGCAGTTCAATCTGGCAAGACCGGAGGATTTCCGCGGTCACAGCCTCTCCGTCAGTGACATCGTGGCGCTGCGCCAGAATGGTGTGGTAAGCTCTCACTATGTAGACAGCATTGGATTTCGGGAAGTTCCGGGCTTTATCCGACCAGAAAATTACCTGAAAAATGCGGAGATGGCCATGGAGGATGACTACTCGATGCTGGACGGTATCGTCAACAACGGGAAGAAAGAACCGGATCGCGATGAACGTCCTTCCGTACTGGAGCAGCTGAAAGAGCTGCGGGAAAACCGGGTGCCGGAACTGCCGAAGCGGTCTGCAAAAGATATTTCCGACAGGGAGTTATGAGCGATGGACTTTACCCAGGATGAACGGTTTCTGATGATGCTTTACAGCCCCGGCACCCGACCGGGGCTTGTAAATGCGCTTCGGGAGATGCGATGTTGTCTTGCCCCCGATGAGGGGGAACTTTTGGAGCTTACAGACCGTGTGCTGGAAAAGCTGGGCGGGATGTCCGATGAGGCATTTGACCGGCTTGACCTGTACCGGGAGCTATGAGAAATGGAGGTAAACCTTGCCGAGCAAGTTACAGATTTATTCTCAGATGGCGCGGGACGCTGCCGGCACTGTAAATGCCAGCGTTGGCCAGTGGACAGGGTTTTTGACCACCGCCGCCCGTCTGTACAAATATCCCTATGAGGATCAACTGATGATCTTCACCCAGAGGCCGGACGCAACAGCGTGTGCGGAGTACGACCTCTGGAATGAGCGGATGAACCGCTATGTAAAGCGCGGTGCCAGGGGGATCGCCCTCATTGACAGCAGCGGCG
>MSHH01000077.1 GCA_001941075.1 Oscillospiraceae bacterium Zagget6
AAACCATATGATCCTAACTCTGGAGAGTTAATGTGGCTGCACACTATTGTCGGTAATGCAAAGGCGTTCATCCTCGGTACTTACCACGGATTGCCAAAGCAGAACCTTTCAGATTATCTGAATGAGTTTTGTTATCGTTTCAATAGGCGGAACTTTACCGACCTCTATGACCACCTGGCGGTCGCTATGCTTGCTTCACCGATGGCTGAGTAAAAGGGATAACCAGTTAAATATTTATCGACAAGGGCCGTTATCGTTCTTTAACAACAGGTATAGTAGTTTGAGCTTTATCAAGACATCGGGCTGATTATACGCCAGAAAATTGAACTTCTTCCATCCCTAAAACCATTTGAAGGGGCTGTACCCGCAAACTGCGGATACAGCCCCTGTTTTTTGCTCTTTATCGTATTATCCCATTGTGAACTGATACACGCAGAACGCCGCGTAAATCGCCAGCAGCGTGACCCCCTGGGCGCGGGTCAGCCTGCCCCGTTTCAGGGTGGGCACAGTCAAAATCAGCATGACCACCAGCATCACCGGCAAGTCCACCACCAACGAGCTGTTGATGCCAAACAGGGTGCTGTTCTCCGGGATGTGGAAAGGGGAGAGGGTCACGGCCGTACCGCTGACCAGCACCAGATTGAACAGGTTGGCCCCGATGATGTTGCCCAGAGACAGGGCGCTGTGGCCTTTCGCCAGGGCGGTGATGGCGGTGGTCAACTCCGGCAGGGAGGTCCCCAGCGCCACCAAGGTTAAGGCGATGACCGACTCCGGGACGCCCAGCGCCTGGGCGATGAGGGTGCCGTTGTCCACCAGCAGGTCCGCGCCCACGGCGATCAGCGCCGCCCCTACTGCCAGCAGGAGGATGAGCCGCCACAGCGAGGTTTCTTCCTGAATCTTCTCCCCTGGCTGGGGCGCGGTCTGGGGGCCACCGGTCATCTCCCGCACCGTCAGCACCATATAGACCACAAAGAAAACCAGCAGCAGCACACCGGCCATGCGGGTAAACTCGCCCGTGGTGTAGGCCACCACCGCGTAAAAGGCCGCCGCCGCGAAGAAGAAGGCCACCGGCGTCCGCAGCGTCCGGGTATCCACCTCTGTGGGGCGGACGGCGATGGTCAATGCGGCGATCAGCGCCGTGTTGCAGATGACAGAACCCACAGCGTTGCCGTAGGCGATTTGGCTGTGGCCGGACAGCGCTGAGGTGGTGGACACCATGACCTCCGGCAGAGTGGTGCCGATGGAGACCACTGTGGCCCCAATCAGCAGCTCCGGCAGACGGAACCGGCGGGCAATGCCCGTGGCCCCGTCTACGAACCAGTCGCCGCCCTTGATGAGCAGCACCAGACCGACGGCGAACAGCAGAACAGGTATCAACATAAAATAAGACCTCTTTCGTGATGGAATCATGCGGGGTCATAAGGCGACATAAAAAGAGAGACCCCTGCCGCACGCGAGAAACGCACAGCAAAAGTCTCGTTTCCAGGCAAAACCCTAGACACGGCCCGGTTTCGGGAATCCTCCCGACACGAGCTGACGAACCGCGCCGCACCGCCGAGGCGGTGCAAACTACTCCCCTTTACTTTGTGGGAGTATTATAATTCTCCTCCCCGTGAGAAGTCAAGGGAATTTTCATCTTTCCTGTCGCCACAAACCGGTAAATTTGTCCCATCTCCCTTGCAAACTTTGTCGAATCCTGTCATACTGGAAAAAACAGCTGGAAAGGGGAGAGGCCCCGTGGCAGGAACTCTGCGCCGCACCGGTGCGCTGGTCAAAAATTTTCTCTGGCCGCCCAAGTGCCTGTTCTGCCAGCGTCCGCTGGAGGAAGGGGAGGCGCTGCTCTGCGCCAAATGCGGGCCGCATCTTCCCTGGACCGGGGCGGACTGCGCCCAACAGGGCATCCACTTTGACCGCTGTCTTTCGCCTTTCTACTATACCGAAGCGTTCAAGCCCGCCTTCCACCGCTACAAGTTTCTGGGCCACTGGCACTACAGTTGGATCTTTGGCGAGTGGATGTGGGATTGTCTGCAAGCCAACGACCCGGACTATTCCCGCTTCGACTGTATCACCTGGGCACCTCTGAGTTTCTGGCGGCGCCAGCGCCGGGGCTACGACCAGGCCCAACGGCTGGCGCTGGCGGTATCCCGCTCCAGCGGGCTGCCGTTACAGCGGACGCTGGTGAAGTTCCGTCACACACCGCCCCAATCCGGCACAGAGCAGGCCGCCCAGCGCTGGGAAAACGTCCGGGGCGTCTACCGCCCAAAATCCGGCGTTTCCCTGGAGGGAAAGCGTCTGCTGCTGGTGGATGATGTCATCACCACCGGCGCGACTTTAGAGGAGGCCAGCGCCGTCCTGCGGCAGGCCGGGGCTGCGGAGGTCTGCTGTCTGACCCTGGCCCGGAGCGCCTACGGCCGGGAGGGGAAATCGGGTGGAAATCGTGAAACGATGGGTGACAACGGCGGTAAAATGTGATATAGTCTTTTTGTAGAACTGTAATTCTCTCATAAGGAGGACAAAGCCATGAGCAACGTTACCATTTCCGACGCCATCCGGTACATCGGGTGTGACGACCACAAGATCGACCTGTTTGAGAGCCAGTACCCTGTTCCCAACGGCGTTTCCTATAACTCCTACCTGATTCTGGACGAGAAAGTCGCCGTCATGGACACGGCGGACCGCCGGGTCAGCGAGGAGTGGTTCGCCAACCTGGAGCGAGAGCTGGGAGACCGCACCCCGGACTATCTGGTGGTGTCCCACCTGGAGCCGGACCACGCCTATAACATCCAGCGCCTGTGCGAAAAGTACCCCGCCATGCAGGTGGTGGCCAGCGCCAAGGCCGTCCAGATGCTGCCCCAATTCTTCACCATGGACTTCTCCCCCCGCACGGTGACGGTCAAAGAGGGGGACACTCTCTCCCTGGGCAGCCACACCCTGACCTTCATTATGGCCCCCATGATCCACTGGCCGGAGGTCATGATGGAGTACGAATCCACTGAGAAGGTGCTGTTTGCCGCCGATGGCTTCGGCAAGTTCGGCGCGCTGGACGTGGAGGAGGACTGGGCCTGTGAAGCCCGTCGGTACTACTTCAACATCGTGGGCAAGTTCGGCCCCTCTGTCCAGACCCTGCTGAAAAAGGCCGCCAAGCTGGACATCCAGACCATTTGCCCCCTCCACGGACCCATTTTGAAGGAAAACCTGGGTTATTACATCGAAAAGTATGACATCTGGTCCAGCTATCGCCCGGAGGACGAGGGCGTGACCCTGGCCTATGCCTCCATCCACGGCAACACCGCCATTGCCGCCAAAAAGCTGGCGGAGATGCTGGAGGCCAGAGGCCAGAAGGTCTCCATGTTTGACCTGGCCCGGGACAGCATGTCCGAGGCCGTTGAGGACGCCTTCCGCTATGACAAGCTGGTACTGGCCGCCCCCACCTATGACGCCTCCCTGTTCCCCTGCATGGAGGACTTCCTCTATCACCTGAAGGTGAAGAACTACCAGAAGCGCACCATCGGCATCATGGAAAACGGCTCCTGGGCGCCCGCCGCCGGGCGGCTGATGAAGGCTTACGCCGACGGGTTCAAGAACTGCACTGTGGTAGAGCCGTTGGTCTCCATTCGCTCCACCATGAAGGAGAGCACCGTGAAGGACATGGAAGCCATGGTTGACGCACTGTTGAGCAATTAAACAAACCCGCATTACCGTACAAAATAAGCGTGGGCTGACCTGGAAACGGGTCGGCTCACGCTTTTTGTTGCTTTTTGCAAAAATATGTGATATTCTGTGGTTAGCTCCTGATGGAGGGTTCTCTTGATGGGGTTAGGGCGTTGTCCTTTACGGCGGCGGTTAGCCACTCCCCGAAAAAAGGGGGTGTTGCTATGCGGATTACCTTGCACATTGGAGCCTATACGGTAACGATCATCGTGAAACGCAGAAACCGCCACTCGGCCAAGTGACGGTTTCTTTCTAGTAGAAACATAACTCAAAGACCGGGCTAACCGTTGTCAGACAACGCCCGTTTTCTATTTGTATTATACGCAACTTCAGGCGTTTTGTCAACGCCGGGTTTTGGAAATTCCAAGCAAGCCCTCAAATAAAATGCGGAAGCGGGAAAACTGCCCCGTTTCCGCGCTTTTTGTTGCTTTTTGTTGCTTTTTGCAAAAACATGTGATATTCTGTGATTAGCTCCTGATGGAGGGTTCTCTTGATGGGGTTAGGGCGCTGCTAAGCGGCAGGCGGTTGGTCACATCTCCCGAAGGGAGGTGAGACAATGCCGATTACATTGACTTTTCACATCCTGCAATGGACTGTGACGATCAGGGTAACGAAGCGAAACCGCCACTCTGCCAAGTGACGGTTTCTTAACATAAAACCTAACCTAGGCTGACCGCTTGTCGCAGCGCCCGTTTTCTATTTGTATTATAGGCGATTTCGGAGGCTTTGTCAACGCCGGGTTCTGGAAATTC
>MSHH01000078.1 GCA_001941075.1 Oscillospiraceae bacterium Zagget6
TCATAAGCCTATCTTACCACATCTCATTAGAAGTTTAAATGCTTTTGCCCTGCCGCCGCAGATTGACATCCACCCCAGAAAAATGCTATACTCTTTGTGGTGCATCGTTCTAAAAAAAAGGTAGTTTATCCTACCAAAAAGGAAGGTTAGTACCATGAGCAACTACAAAATCAACACCAAATGCGTCCAGTCCGGCTACACCCCCGGCAACGGCGAACCCCGCCAGATTCCCATCATCCAGTCTACCACCTTCAAGTACGACACCAGCGAGGACATGGGCAAGCTGTTCGACCTGGAAGCCTCCGGTTACTTCTACACCCGGCTGCAAAACCCTACCAACGACTATGTGGCGGCCAAAATCGCTGACATGGAGGGCGGCACCGCCGGTATGCTGACCTCCTCCGGTCAGGCGGCCAACTTCTTTGCCCTGTTCAACATCTGCGAGTGCGGCAGTCATATCGTGGCCTCCTCCTCCATCTACGGCGGCACCTTCAACCTCATCTCCGTCACCATGGCGAAAATGGGCATCACCACCACCTTTGTCTCCCCCGACTGCACCGAGGAGGAGTTGGAGGCCGCTTTCCAGGACAACACCCGCGCCGTGTTCGGTGAGACCATCGCCAACCCCGCCCTGACGGTGCTGGACATCGAGAAGTTTGCCAAGGCCGCCCACGCCCACGGGGTGCCCCTCATCGTGGACAACACCTTCCCCACCCCGGTGAACTGCCGCCCCATCGAGTGGGGCGCGGACATCGTCACCCACTCCACCACCAAGTATATGGACGGCCACGGAGCCGCCGTGGGCGGCGCCATTGTGGACTCTGGTAACTTCGACTGGATGGCCCACGCCGACAAGTTCCCCGGCCTCTGCACCCCGGATGAGTCCTATCACGGCATCACCTACGCCGAGAAGTTCGGCAAGGAAGGGGCCTTCATCACCAAATGCACCGCCCAGCTCATGCGGGACTTCGGCAGCATCCAGTCCCCCCAGAACGCCTTCCTGCTGAACCTGGGGCTGGAGTCCCTCCACGTCCGCATGGCCCGCCATGTGGAAAACGGCCGGGCCGTGGCTGAGTTCCTCCAGAACCACCCCAAGGTGGACTACGTCATCTACTCCGACCTGCCCGGCGACCCTTACCACGAGCTGGCCCAGAAGTATCTGCCCAACGGCGGCTGCGGCGTGGTGTCCTTCGGACTGAAGGGAGGACGGGAGGCCGCCAGCGCCTTCATGAAGGGGCTGAAGCTGGCTGCCATCGAGACCCACGTGGCCGACGCCCGCACCTGCTGCCTGAACCCGGCTTCCTCCACCCACCGCCAGATGAACGACGAGCAGCTGAAAGCCGCCGGCGTCCCCGCCGAGCTGGTGCGGATGTCCTGCGGTCTGGAGGACAAGGACGACCTCATCGCTGACCTGGCCCAGGCGCTGGACGGCATCGAGTAAGATTCACATTCAAAACGAGAAACGACTCCCGCCCAAATCCAACTGGTTTTGTTGGGTTTGGGCGGATTTTTGCGGTCAGAACAAAAGGCGGCGGGACGGCTGACGGAACCTTTCCAAACCCTTTGCAACCGACAAACTGTAATCTCATAAAAACAATTTATCGTATATACTTGACAAAATAGCGGGTGTACGCTATACTATACCCATCCTATAGGAAGCGACTCCTTTCCCCATTCGCAACACCGTATTTTGTCAAGGAGGACGACGATAATGTATAATCTGGTATTTTTCGGCGCACTGGCTGGAATCGCGGTGCTTTTGGCTGTGACGGCGCTTCTCAATCGCGTCACAAGAGGCAGGTTCGGCCTGGAGATCGGCGGCGACTACGACGAGCGGCAACAGGCCGCCCGGGGCGTGGCCTACCGCAACGCCTTCTGGACGGTGGTGGGCTACCTGGCCCTGTTCCAGCTGCTGGACATCTGGAACCCGCCGCTGTATGTGCTGTCCTTTGTGGGGCTGTTCCTGGCGCTGGCGGTGTTCCTGGTCAGCTGCATTGTGCTGGACGCCTACATCGGCCTGAACGACGACCCCAAAAAGTGGGTCATCTCCAGTTCTGTGCTGCTGGTCGTCAACCTGGTGGGCATCGCCGCCTACTCACCTACCTTTGATGACCTGCCGGTGACAAATGTGTTCACCGCGGCGCTGCTGGCCGTCATACTGGCAGCGTTTGGCGTGCGAACGCTGCTGCGCCGGACCCAGACCGAGGACGAGGAATAAACCCGACCCGTGACATGGAGGATAGTAAGATGAACGTGAATTTGTATCATGCGCTGGGCTTTGCGGCGGGTATCATCGTGACGCTGCTCGTGTGCCTGCTGGTCCGGTGCCTCTGGCTGGGGAAGCTGCGCGTCCGCAGCGAGTATGACGAGCGGCAAAAAGCCGCCCAGGGCGTGGCTTACCGCAACGCCTTCTGGACGGTGGTGGGTTACATGCTGCTGGGATGGCTTTTGAACCTCTTTGGCGTGGAACTTTCCGCCTCCCCCATCTTCCTGTTTGCCGGGGTGGTGCTGGGCATTCTGGTCTATGTCGTCAGCTGCATTGTGCTGGACGCCTATATGGGGCTGAACGAAAACCCCCGGTGGTGGGTGGTCGTCACCGCCGTCCTCGCGGCGGTCAATCTGGTCTGCGCCCTGTGCAACATCCACAACGGCGCTGTATGGACGGCCAACCTGCTCTGCGGGCTGCTGCTGGTCGCCGTTCTCATCACTTTTTGCGTGCGGGCGCTGCTGCGGCCAAACCGGGAGGAGGACGAGGAATGAAGAATCTGCGCCTCAAGGCGGCACGGGCAGCCAAGGACCTCTCCCAGCAGGCCCTGGCGGACCTCGTGGGAGTTTCCCGCCAGACCATCAACGGCATCGAAAAAGGCTCCTACAACCCCACCATCCGGCTGTGCATCGCCATTTGCAAAGCGCTGGACAAGACGCTGGACGAGCTGTTTTGGGAGGAGTGACAATGTGCAATGAAAACAGCCCCCGCAGGGGCGCGCAAAAAGGCGTATCCCCGTGGGGCCGTTGCGTTTACCCCTCCACGGGGAGGGTATACACAAAGTCGTCCATATAAAAGCCGCCGCCGATGTCGTTTTTGACTTCGCCGGTTTTCACGAAGCCCATGATTTCATAAACATAAATCGCGTTGTTGTGCCGGTTGACGTTCAGCGTGACGGCGGAGAGACCGCCCTCTCTGGCCTTGTCCACCACAAAGGCCAGCATCTCTCTGGCGTAGCCTCTCCCCCGCTGCTCCTTTTTCAGGTAGAACTTGCTCAGGTACAGCTCGTTCCCCCTGGGGTAGAAGGCCAGAAAGCCCAGCCGTTCCCCGCCGTCGCCTTCCACGAAATAATACTGATACCCCTGGGCCAGCTGTTCCCGCAGGGCGGGGACCGACTGGAACTTTTCAATCATGTAGTCATTCTGTGCGGGGCCGATGATGGGGTCGAAGTGTTCCTTGACAATGCCCGTGGCCAGGGCGGACAGCTGCCCGATGGCGGCGTCCTGACCGGACAAAATTTGTGTGAAAATCATGTCGCGCCTCCCTCAGCCGGGACGAACTCAAACAGTGACAGGTCCCCGGTGGTGTGGATGTCCGCGTCGGTGGCGCGGTACTCCATGGGCGTCATACCGAACTGCTGGCGGAACTTGGTGTAGAAAAAGTGCAGGTTGGAGTAGCCGCACAGGGCGGCGATCTCCTGCACCGACAGATCCGAGTGGCGGAGATAGTGACAGGTCTGCTCCATCCGGGCGGCGGTGACCAGGTCCCCGAAGGTGTAGCCCGTCCGCTTTTTGATGAGGGCGCTGAGGTATTTGGCGTTGTAGTGGAACTCCCGGGCCAGCTGCTCCAGATTACAGTTGGCGCAGTGGGTTTGGATGTACATCAAAACGGCCTGCATGTCCGTCCGGCTGGCGGAGACGATTTGGCTGTCCTGACAGCGCATGAACAGGATAAAAAAGGTCTGGATGTAGTTTTCCACCAGCTTGTCCCGGCAGGGAGAGGGGTCCAGAAACTCACAGAACAGATCCTCAAACAGGTTTTTCATCTTGTCGTCCTGGCTGTAATCTGCGATAATATAGGAGAAGCCGGATTTGGGGCTCATCAGCGTCCGGGTCAGGAAGGAGGCCACCGGGCCGTTGCCCGCCAGGTCGTAAAGCAGCTCCCGGCTGAGGAACTCCCGCTCCAGCTGAAGGCCCAGAATGATGTCGTCCTCCCCGGCGATCTCAAAGGAGTGGGTCACCTCGGCGTTCATCAGGTAGAATTGCCCCTCGGTCAGCACGAACTCTTTGTCCGGCAGGTGCAGCGTCAGGTGGCCGGAGTAGACGTAGTTGACGCTGATGAACTCGGTGGTGTGCATGGGCAGCCGGGTGAACCGGGTGTGGATGATGAGCCGCAGGCACTCACCCAGCCGGGACCGGAGCCACAGGATATTTTTCCGGTTTTGCTCCACCATGGAGGCGCTGGTGAAGCGATAGGTGCCGTGCCGTCCCTTTTTGTTCAGGAAGGTGTCCTCACAGAGGGTATTTCCCTGCTGCTCCATCTGGCGTTTCAGCTCCTGTTCCCGTTCGGTCAGGGGAAAAACCGCCTGACGGAAGGCAGCTCTGTCCATAAAATCCCTCCATTTCCCAAGAAACACACACAAAAACAATAAAAGCAGGATATTCGCCATCATTATAGTGGAAAAATGTCATTTATAAAATATACTTTTCCACTAAAATTGTTAGTATACAAGTAGCCACAACTGTGCAAATTTACGAAGAACAGTTAGGAGCTTTCCTCTTCACCGCGCAGATGTGAGCTGCACCCAGCTTTCCCTTTTTCTTCATTCCTCTTTGGAATCGGTTCGGGGGAAAAACGGAATTGCTTGTCGAATTGTTTTAAAATACAATGGGTACAAGGCCAAATCCTTTGGGCAAAAAGACGAAACAACATAAAAGGAGGATTTCATTATGTCTAAGGTAAATGATCTGCGCTCCGCTCTGGAGCTGCTGAAAACCCTGCCGGGTCAGCTGGTGGAGACCGACGTCGAAGCCGATCCCGTAGCTGAAATTTCCGGCGTATACCGCTATGTGGGCGCCGGCGGCACCGTGGAGCGTCCCACCCGCGAGGGTCCCGCGATGGTGTTCAACAATGTCAAGGGTCATCCCGGCGCGAAAGTCGTCACCGGCCTGCTGGCCAGCCGTAAGCGCGTGGGCGCGCTGCTGGACTGCCCGCCGGAGAAGCTGGGCTTCCTGCTGAAGGACAGCGTGGACAACCCCATCCCGCCCGTCACCATCCCCAACGAGCAGGCCAAGTGCCAGGAAGTGGTCCATCTGGCCACCGACCCCGGCTTTGACGTGCGCAAGCTGGTCCCCGCCCCCACCAACACTGAGGAGGACGCCGGCCCCTACATCACCATGGGCATGGTCTATGCCGCCAGCCCTGAGACCGGTATCACCGACGTTACCATCCACCGTATGTGCCTCCAGAGCGAGGATGAGATCTCCATCTACATTATGCCCGGCGGCCGTCACATCGGCGCTTTCTTCAACGAGGCCGAGGCCCGCAACGAGCCGCTGCCCGTCTCCATCTCCATCGGCGTAGACCCCGCCATCGAAATCGCCTCCTGCTTCGAGCCGCCAACGACCCCTCTGGGCTATGACGAGCTGCAAGCCGCCGGCGCTATCCGCAAGGCCCCTGTGGAGCTGACCAAGTGCCTGACCATCAACGGCAAGGCCATCGCCAACGCCGAGTACGTCATCGAGGGCGAGATCCTCCCCGGCCGCCGCATCCGTGAGGACGTGAACTCCAACACCGGCAAGGCCATGCCTGAGTTCCCCGGCTACAACGGACCCGCCAACCCCGCCCTGCCCGTCATCAAGGTCAAGGCCGTCACCACCCGCAAGAACCCCATCATGCAGAGCTGCATCGGCCCGTCCGAGGAGCACGTCTCCATGGCCGGTATCCCCACCGAGGCCAGCATCCTGTTCATGGTCGAGCGCGCTATGCCCGGCATGGTCAAGAACGTCTACTGCTGCTCCTCCGGCGGCGGCAAGTTCATCGCCATCCTCCAGTTCAAGAAGAACCTGGCCAGCGACGAGGGCCGTCAGCGTCAGGCCGCTCTGTTGGCGTTCAGCGCCTTTGCGGAGTTGAAGTATGTGTTCCTTGTGGACGAGGACGTGGACCCCTTCGACCTGAACGACGTCATTTGGGCCATGACCACCCGGTTCCAGGCGGACACCGACCTCATCATGCTGCCCGGCGTCATGAGCCACCCGCTGAACCCCTGCAACAACCCCGCTTACTCCCCCAACATCCGCACCCGCGGCATCGCCACCAAGGTCATCTTCGACTGCACCGTGCCCTTCGACCAGAAGGACCGCTTCCAGCGCGCCCAGTTCAAGAAGCTGGACCCGAAGAAGTGGCTGCCTGACTTCGACTTTTAATCGGTAACAACCTGATAAATGAGTTTCCCTGGCGGGCGGGGCTTGCCCGGCCCCGTCCGCCCTCGTTCCTATCGCATTTGCACCTATAGAGGAGAAAAGAGGCATTTTTATGCCAATTGGTGTTATCATCGACTCTCTCGCCGTTGTCATCGGCGGTGTGCTGGGCGCGCTCTTTGGGAAGTACCTGAAAGAGGACTTTAAGGCTCAGCTCAACATGATTTTCGGCTGCTGCTCCATGTGCATGGGCATCAGCACCATCGTCCTGATGGAGAATATGCCCGCCGTGGTGTTCTCCGTCATCATCGGCACCGCCATCGGCCTTGCCATCCACTTTGGCCAGCTGGTCAACAAGGGCGGCGTGGCCATGCAGGGTGTGGTCTCCAAGTTTGTCCACACCAACAGCGACCTGTCTGAGGAAGAGTTCACCGCCACCCTGGTGACCATCATCGTCCTGTTCTGTGCCAGCGGCACGGGCATCTATGGCTCCATCGTCGCCGGTATGACCGCTGACAACAGCATCATGATCTCCAAGTCCATCCTGGACCTGTTCACTGCCATGATCTTCGCCTGCAACCTGGGCCTGGTGGTCTCTCTGATCGCTGTTCCGCAGTTTATCATCTTCCTGGTGCTGTTCCTCTGCGCCGGGCTTATCTACCCCATGACCACCCCCACCATGATCAACGACTTCAAAGCCTGCGGCGGCTTCCTGATGCTGGCCACCGGCTTCCGTATGATCAAGGTCAAGATGTTCCCCACCGCAGACATGATACCAGCGATGGTCATTGTTATGCCCATTAGCTGGTTCTGGGTCACATACGTCTCCCCTGCCGTGGCTGCCCTGGCGGGTTAAGCTCCTTTCCTTTTCGCTGTTGCGGTCCCTCTCCGCGGAGGGGGACCGCAACGAACCTCACCGCACATTCAGGCTGAATGTGCGCCCGGGTCAAATCAGTCAATGAAGTTGCGTGGAGTTCCCTCCTGCGAAAATACGCTTTGACAGTTTTCTGCGGCCTTTCTCTGCGGAGAGAGGCCGCTGTTTTCATAACGGATGGATCCCCGCAGGAAAAGCCGCGCTGGAACACCTTTTCCGCAAAAAGCAAGGGGGTTCACCCAACAAAAAATAATTCTCGTAAAGGTCGAAAATTGAGGAAAAATAGGGTAGGCAAATCTATTAATTTACGTTATACTTATAGCCTAAGTTGGAAGGAGCAACTATGAAACGGATCATTGTCGGCATCAGCGGCGCCAGCGGATTCCCGCTGGCGGTCTGTCTGTTGCGGGAACTGAAAAAACTGCCGGATGTGGAGACCCACCTGGTCTTTACCCGGGGGGCGGAGCTAACCGCCAAACAGGAGCTGGGCCTGGAGCCGGAGCAAATTCGGGCCATGGCGGACGTGTGTTACGACAACCGGAACGTGGGCGCGGCCATCGCCAGCGGCAGCTTCCAGACCGAGGGGATGATCGTGGTCCCCTGCTCCATGAAAACGGTCAGCGGCATCGCCCACGGCTACAGCGACAACCTGCTGCTGCGGGCGGCGGACGTGGTCATCAAGGAAAAGCGCAAACTGATCCTTGCGGCCCGGGAAACCCCCCTCAGCCCCATCCACCTGGACAACCTGGCTTACCTCTCCCGGCTGCAAAATGTGTACATCATGCCGCCGATGATGACCTACTACCAGGGGGCCGATACCGTGGAGAGCATGGAGCGCCACTTCACCGGCAAGCTGCTCCAGTGCTTCGGCATCGACATGGAGGGCTTTAAACGATGGAGCTGAACCGACACTATGAGGCCCAGGTCTGCGGCATCACGTTGCTGTGTGACGTGATTTCCATGGGCCGGGACTACACCATCTGCGTCCGGGATGACCGCTGCGGCCACGTGGGGTCCGCGGCCCTGTCCGTCTCCCGGCCCAGTCTCACCGGCCAGGGGGTCAGCGCCACCACTTCGGTGCTGAACTGCCTGGGCCACAAGGACGACGCCATCGCCTGCCGCTTTGCCGAGGCTGTGGCCGTCCAGCAGCGCTGTACGGCGGTCTGCACCTGCGGCGTCCACATCGACGGAATCACCCCAGAGCAGATTCAGGCGGTGCTGGAGACCTGCGAGGGATTGAAACAGCAGGTGTTACAGGACCTGGCCGCCGAAAACTGACCCATTTCCACTCCGTACAACTACCATTTCAAAACAGGGAGAGGTTGCCTATGTTTCTTGTGTTCTTTTTGGTCTGGGTCATGCTCAATGGCCGATGGACGGTAGAGATCGCCCTGTTCGGCGTGGGCATCGCCGGGGCGATGTATGCGTTCATCTGTGTGTTTATGGATTACAGCCCCGCCAAGGATCTGCGGCTGGCCAAAAAGCTGCCCCTAGCGCTGTGTTATGTCTACCATCTGGTGGCGGAGATCGTCAAGGCCAACCTTGCCATGCTGCCCTTCCTGTTCTCCAACGAGACGCTGCCGGAGCCGGCGCTGGTGCTGTTCTATGCGGACCTGAAAACCGACCTGGCCCGGTCGGTTTTGGCCAATTCCATCACCATCACCCCCGGCACCATCACCGTGGAGCAGGAGGATAACGCGTACTGCGTTCACTGCTTCGACAAGACGATGGGCGAGGGGCTGGACACTTCCATCTTTGTCAAGCTGTTAAAGCGAATGGAGGAGTGAGAGCTGTGAACGAGGGATATAGGGCGTTTTTCCTGGTGTGCTGCGTCATTTTGACGGTGCTGCTGCTGCTGTGCCTGGTGCGGGCCATCAAAGGCCCCCCGGCTGGCGGACCGCATCATCGCCACCAACATGATCGGCACCATTACCATTGCCATTATCGCGCTGCTCTCCGTCGTCCTGGGGGAGTCGGCGGTGCTGGACATCAGCCTGATCTACGCCGTCATGAGCTTTGTGTCGGTCATCGTGCTGTCGAAGATCTACATGGGCCGCTTTGTGGAATGGGAAAGTGAGCGCGGCGCGCTGGAAGAAGAAAAGGAGGAGGAAGAGCATGGAGCTTAGTCTGATTCGGTTTGTCATTGCCGCCGTCCTCATCGCCGGAGGCATCGCGGTGATGTGCATCGCCACCTTCGGCGTGTTCCGGCTGAACACCGCCATGAAGCGGATGCACGCTGCGGCCATGGGGGATTCCATGGGCATTGGTATGGTCATGCTGGGCATTATGGTGGTTTACGGTCTGTCGGCCAGTTCCTTGAAGGTGCTGGCGATTTTGGCGCTGTTCTGGTGCGCCTCGCCGGTCTGCTCCCACCTGCTGGCCAAGCTGGAGGTCATGACCAACCTGAACCTGGAAGACGAATGTGAGGTGCCGGAATGATGACCATTCTGCGAATCGTGCTGCTGGTGTCTCTCATCATCTGCGCCATCTCAGTCAGCCTCTCCCGGAACCTGCTGACCTCGGTGGTCATCTACATGGCGTTCAGCCTGACCATGACCAGCATTTGGCTGCTGTTGGAGTCGCCGGACCTGGCTATCACCGAGGCGGCGGTGGGCGCCGGCGTGACCAGTATCCTGTTCTTCGTTACGCTGCGGAAAATCCACTCCATCCAGACAGAAGCGGCGGAGGAAATAGAAGAAATAGAAGAAAAGGAGGAGGACCATGAGCAAGCCGAATCCAAACTATAAGGGCAGCGCCTGGGACAAATTCACCCGCTGGGCGAAGGGTACCTATGACCCCGCCGACGGCAAGCTGGAGTCCACGCCACCCAAGGACCGCCTCTCCCCCGGCGAGCGGGCGGAGCGAATGCTGCGGGAGTACGACCAGAGCCGCTTCGAGGAGGGTGTCGCCAAGGAGATCGGCGCGTTCCAAATCATCAGCCGCATTTTCTTCGTGCTGATGGCCGTATTTATGGTCGTCGTCCTGCTGTACACCGTCAGCTTCCTCCCCGCCTTTGGCGACCCCAACTCCCCGGTGAACAACGAGGTCTCCCAGCGGTACATCGAGCAGGGCCTGGAGGAGACCGGCGCGGTGAACATCGTGACGGGCATGATTTTGGACTACCGTGCTTTCGATACCTTCGGCGAATCCTGCGTGCTGTTCGTGGCCATGTGCTGCGTGACCATCCTGCTCCGGGCGGACAAGAAGAACGAAATTCGTCTGCGCGTCCGGGAAGAGCACGAGATGTTGGAATACGAACCCCAGGAAGACAACATCCTCCAGCAGGCGGCCAGGATCTTGGTGCCACTGATCGTCATTTTCGGCATATACGTGGTGCTCAACGGCCACATCTCGCCGGGCGGCGGCTTTTCCGGCGGGGCCATCATCGGCACCGGCCTGATTTTGCACCTGACCGCCTTCGGTGTCGGACGCACCCGTCGGTTCATGAACGAGCGGGTCATCAAGACCCTGACCGTGTGCGCCCTGACCTTCTACTGCTTTGCCAAGAGCTACTCCTTCTACACCGGAGCAAACCACCTGGAGAGCATCATCACCACCGGCACGCCGGGGGCTATCCTCAGCGCCGGACTCATCGTCTACCTGAACATCTGCGTGGGCATCGTGGTGGCCTGCACCATGTATTCCTTCTATATTCTGTTTCGGAGGGGGGCAATCTGACATGCTGGGCAACCTTTTGACTAATTATGAGGACGTGGCGGCGGTGATCCTGTTCGTCATCGGCATGGGCAACCTGCTGCTCCAGTCCAACCTGGTGAAGAAGATCATCGGCCTGGACATCATGGACTCGGCTGTCTACCTCTTTCTGGCCTCCAAGGGCTATATCGAGGGAGGCGCGTCCCCCATCTATGTGGACGGCATTATGGACGCCTCCTATTACATCAACCCCATCCCTGCGGGCCTGGTTCTGACCGGCATCGTGGTGTCCGTCAGCGTCAGCGCGCTGATGATGGCGCTGACCATCTGCCTCTACCGGGAATACCACACCCTGAACCTGGATGAGATCATGTTGAAGCTCGGCAAGGAGGAGATGTAAATGACGCTGGTGCAAAACTTCCCCTTCTTCTGCATCATCCTCTCCATGTTCTCCGCTATCATCTCCTTCCCCATGAATCACCGGTGGGCCATGCGGGTCCACCTGATTATGGTGACGGTAGTGCTGGCGCTGTCCCTGTGCGTGCTGGGCTACACCGCCTCCACGGGGGAGAGCTACACCTTCATGATGGGCCACTTCCCGGCCCCTTGGGGCAACGAAATTCGCATCGGTGTGCTGGAGGCGCTGATGGCGGTGTTTTTCAGCCTCATCATGCTGCTGTCGGTGCTGGGCGGTCTGGCCCACATCGGACGGGAGCTGAAAAATTCCCGGAAGAATCTGTTTTTCATCCTGCTGGACCTGCTGATGAGCTCGCTGCTGGCGCTGATTTACACCAACGACCTGTTCACGGCCTACGTGTTCATCGAAATCAACACCATCTCCGCCTGCGGCCTCATCATGATTAAAAAGGAGGGCCGGACCTACGTCTCCGCCCTGCGGTACATGGTCATGAGCCTGGTGGGTTCCAGCCTGTTCCTCATCGCGCTGACGCTGCTGTACACCATCACGGGACAGCTGCTGATGACTCCCGCGAAAGAGGCGCTGGCGGAGCTGGTAGCGGCGGGCGAATACGAGGTGCCCATCCTGGTCATCATCTCCCTGGTGACGGTGGGCCTGGGCATCAAGAGCGGCCTCTACCCCTTCCACACCTGGATTCCCGACGCCTACGGCTACACCACCCCTTCCGCCAGCGCGATTTTGTCCTCGCTGGTGTCCAAGGGTTATCTGTTCCTGCTCATTAAGATTTTCTACCGGGTGCTGGACTTCGAGTTCGTGGTCAGCAGCCAGGTGGTGAACCTGCTCTTTATGCTGGGCATCCTCGGCATGATCATGGGCTCCTGGCTGGCCATTAAGACCCAGAACATCCGGCGCATGGCGGCATTCTCCTCCGTGGCGCAAATCGGATACATCTACATGGGCATTGGCCTGGGCACCACCGCAGGCGTGGTGGCCGCCCTGTTCCACATCATCTCCCACGGCGCCATGAAGTCCCTGCTGTTCATCAGCATCTCCGGCCTCTCCGAGGTGTCCGACGACAAGTCGGACTTCGAGTCCCTGAAAGGCGCGGGCTTCCGCAACAAGCTGGCGGGGGTGGCCTACACGGTGGGGGCCATGTCCATGATTGGTATGCCCCTGCTGACCGGCTTCATTTCCAAGTACCTGTTCGCCTCCGCCGCCACCACCGCCCTACAGGGTAAGATGGTGATTGCCTGGATCGCGCTGGCCATCAGCACGATTTTGAACACCGTGTACTTCATGGGCAGCGTGCTGACCATCTACCACTCGGTCCCGGCGGAGCAGCGCAAGCCCCATGGCATGATGCCCTCCCGCGTGGAGTCTGTGGGAACGGTGGGACTGATCGCGCTGAACGTTGGGCTGGGCGTGGCAGCTACGCCGGTCATTCAGGCCATTCAGACTGGCCTTGCCATATTCGGCTGACGGGAGGGAGAAAAGATGATTGCTTTGCTGATTCCCGTGTTAATGCCCATTGCGGTGGGTGTGCTGCTGATGGTGTTCCCGCCCCGGCAGCGGAAAATCATGCTGGCCGTTGTGTTTGCGGCGCTGGCCATCAGCCTGGCCCTGGCGGTGGGAGTTGCCCTCCAGCCGGAGGACGCCCTGCGTCTGACCCTGGGCACTGTGGCGGAAGGCTTGACCTTCTATCTCCAGGTGGACGCCGTGGGCAAGCTGTTCTCGGTGCTGGTGGCCTTTGTCTGGCTGCTGGTGGGACTGGACGCCTTTGAGTACATGAGCCACGAGCACGACGAGCCTCGGTTCTTCGGCTTTTACCTCATCGTGGAGGGGTGCTGGCGGCCCTGTGCTACTCCGGCAACCTGTTCACCTTCTATGTGTTCTTTGAACTGATGACCCTGACCTCTGTCCCGCTGGTCATGCACGAGCTGACCCACGAGGCAGTTATGGCGGGCCTGAAATACCTGTTTTACTCGGTGGGCGGCGCGTTTTTGTCGCTGTTCGGCCTGTTTCTGTTCACCGCACAGGGCGCTGAGCTGACCTTCACTGCGGGCGGTGTGCTGGACAGCGCGTCTGCCTCCGGCGTGGCGCGGCTGGCGGTGTTCCTGATGATTTTGGGCTTCGGCACCAAGGCGGGCATGTTCCCCATGCACGGCTGGCTGCCCACCGCCCATCCGGTGGCCCCGGCCCCGGCCAGCGCGGTACTGTCCGGCGTCATCACCAAGGCCGGTGTGCTGGGTATCCTCCGCACCGTGTATTACGTGGCGGGACCGGAGCTGATCCGAGGCACTTGGGTGCAGTACGCCTGGATCGGTCTGACGCTGATCACCGTCTTTATGGGGTCCATGCTGGCCTACCGGGAGAAAGTGCTGAAAAAGCGGCTGGCCTATTCCACCGTCAGCCAGGTCTCTTATGTGCTGTTCGGCCTGTCCCTGCTCCAGCCGGTGGCCTTTGTGGGGGCGCTGCTCCATGTGGTGTTCCACTCGCTGGTGAAGAACGGCCTGTTCCTCTCGGCGGGCGCTATCATCTGCAAAACCGGCAAGACCAAAGTGGACGAGCTGAAAGGCATCGGCAAGGAAATGCCCGTGGTCCTGTGGTGCTTCACCCTGGCGGGCGTGACCCTGGTGGGTATCCCGCCTACCAGCGCCTTTGTCAGCAAGTGGTATCTTGCCACCGGTTCGCTGGCCTCCGGTATCCCGGTGGTCTCCTGGCTGGGGCCGGTGGTGCTGCTGGTCAGCGCCCTGCTGACGGCGGGTTATCTGCTGACGGTCTCCATCGACGCTTTCCTGCCGGGCAGCGACTACAACTATGCCGCGCTGGAAAAACACGAACCCACCTGGCAGATGCTGGTCCCCATCGTGACGCTGACCGCGCTGGCGGTGCTGCTTGGGGTCTGGCCCGGCGGATTGACCTCGTTGCTCACCGGCATCGCCGGCAGCGTGCTTTGAGAGGGGAGGGAAACGCTGTATGAGTCCTTATTTCATCCTGGTGCCCATTCTGGTCCCCATCCTGGCGGGAATCTTGCTGATGACCTTCCCCATCCAGGACTACAAAACCAGAGCCGCAGCGGTGGAGACGGTGGTTATCCTCAACACCATTTTGGTGTTCGTGTTGCTACTGAACCGCCCGGCGGAGCGGCTGTATCTGTTTTCCTTTGTGGAGGGTCTGCCTCTGACGCTGAACATCGACGGCATGGCAACCTTCTTCGGCGGCCTGGTGGCCTTCCTGTGGCCCCTGGCGACCCTGTACACCTTTGAGTATATGCGCCACGAGGAGCGGGTCAACACCTTCCTCTCCTTCTATACCATCACCTATGGCGTGACGCTGGGGGTGGCCTTCGCGGGCAACATCGTCACCATGTACCTGTTCTATGAGGCGCTGACCATGGTGACGCTGCCGCTGGTCATCCACACCATGACTGAGGAGGCCCAAAAAGCCACCCGGAAATATTTGAACTATATGATCGGCGGCACCGCCTTCGCCTTCATCGGCATCGTGTTCTACTCCCTGTTCTGCACGGACATCGAGTTCGTGCTGGGGGGCAATCTGGACGTTGCCAACCTGGGTGAATACGCCAACATCGCTCTGCTGGTCTACGTGTTGGCATTCTTCGGCTTCGGCGTCAAGGCGGCGGTGTTCCCCTTCCACGGGTGGCTGCCCACCGCGTCGGTGGCCCCCACCCCGGTCACGGCCCTGCTCCACGCGGTGGCGGTGGTCAAGTCCGGCGTGTTCGCCATTATGCGCCTGACCTACTTCTGCTTCGGCGCGGACTTCCTGAAAGGCACCTGGGCGCAGACCGTGGTGGTCATCGCCGTGATGGTCACCATCGTCTACGGCTCCACCATGGGCGTGCGGGAGAACCACATCAAACGCCGCCTGGCCTACTCCACCGTCGCCAACCTGTCTTACATCCTGCTGGGGGTCACGATGATGTCCCCTCTGGGACTGGTGGCGGGGCTGTGCCACATGTTCGTCCACGCCATTATGAAAATCAGCGGCTTCTTCTGCGCCGGTGCGGTGATGCACCAGACGGACAAGAATTACGTCTACGAGCTGGACGGGCTGGGCTACGCCATGCCCGCCACTTTCACGGCGCTGCTCATTTCCGGTCTGTCGCTGACGGGTATCCCCCTGTTCGCCGGGTTCGTCAGCAAGTGGAGCATCGTCCAGGCCCTGCTGGAGGAACCCTCCATCATGGGCTACGTGGGGGTGTTTGTGCTGCTCTATTCGGCGCTGATGACGGGTATTTATATGCTGTCCCTCAACGTGCGGGGCTGGTTCTCCGGCGGAACTGCCGCCCGGCAGGACAGCGCCAGGTTCCACGACCCCAGCTGGCTGATGCTGCTGCCGCTGGCGATCTTCTCTGTCCTCACGGTAGCGCTGGGTCTGAACGCTCAGGCGCTGCTGGCGTTCGTCCAGAGCATCGCCACCGGAACGTTCTGAGAGGAGGATGTGTGTTATGACTGGAAATCCCATTCTCCTGCTGCTGGTACTCGGCCCCATGGCGGCGGGTATCGTCAGTTACCTCATCGGGCGGCGAAACAAGGCCCTGCGGGACGGCTTCGCCATCGCCGTCACCTCGGCGGAGGCGGTGGTCATGCTGCTGCTCGTGCTGATGGGCGGGGAGGTGTCCCTGTCCGTGCCGGGGGTCTGCGGTATGGGCCTGTCCTTCCAACTGGACGGGTTCCGGGGCGTTTTTGCCACCGTCACCGCCTATATGTGGATGATGACCACCATTTTCTCCAGAGAGTACCTGGCCCACTCCCGCAACCGGAACCGGTATTACCTGTTCCTGCTGATGACCTTCGGGGCGACGATGGGGGTGTTCCTCTCCGACGACCTGTTCACCACCTTTGTGTTCTTTGAGCTGATGAGCATGGCCTCCTACGTCACCGTTATCCACGACGAGAAGCCGGAGACCCTTTACGCCGGCGGCGTCTACCTGGCGGTGGCCGTCATCGGCGGCCTGGTGGCCCTGATGGGCATCTTCATGCTCTACAGCGTGACCGGCACTCTCCAGCTCTCTGAGCTGCTGGCCGCTTGTCAGGCGGCGTTCCCCGGCAACGAAGCGTGGTTCTATGTACTGGGCGGCTGTATCCTCTTCGGCTTCGGCGCGAAGGCGGGCATGTACCCCCTCCACGTCTGGCTGCCCATGGCCCATCCCGTGGCCCCGGCCCCGGCCAGCGCCCTGCTGTCCGGCATCATCACCAAGTCAGGTATCTTCGGGGTGCTGGTGCTGTGTACCCGCATCTTCGCGGAAAACGCCTACTGGGGCTTCGTCATCCTGCTGCTGGGCGTGGTGACCATGCTGCTGGGCGGCCTCCTGGCTATCTTCTCCCTGGATCTGAAGCGGACGCTGGCCTGCTCCTCCATGTCCCAGTTGGGCTTCATCTTCGTGGGCATGGGCATGATGGACCTGCTGGGCGAGGAAAACGCCCTGGCGGTCCGGGGCACCCTGCTCCATATGTTCAACCATTCCAATTTGAAGCTGGTGCTGTTCATGGCCGCCGGTGTGGTGGTGATGAACCTCCACAAGCTGGACCTGAACGACATCCGGGGCTTTGGCCGCAAAAAGCCCCTGCTGTGCTACGTGTTCCTGATGGGCTCTCTGGGCATCGGCGGCATCCCCCTGTTCAACGGCTACATCAGCAAGACGCTGATCCACGAGAGCATCGTGGAGTACATCGAGCTGCTGGAGGAGGGCCACAGCGTGGTCAGCTTCGCCGCGGCCAACAGCGCTACCCTGTTCCACGTCATCGAGTGGCTGTTCATCATCACCGGCGCCATGACGGTGGCCTATATGACCAAGCTGTTTGTGGTGCTGTTTGCGGAAAAGAACCGGGACCGGGCGGTGCAGGCGTCCTTCGAGGCCAACACCCACTACTGCAATAAGGCCACCGCCGCTGTGCTGGCGGTCAGCGCCACGGTGCTGACCATTTTGGGCGTGCTGCCCTACCTGACCCTGAACAAGATCGCTGACCTGGGGCAGGGCTTCCTGAACGGCGTCTCCCCGAAGCACGCGGTCAACTACTTCTCCCTGACCAACCTGAAAGGCGGTCTGTACTCCATCGTCATCGGCGCGGCCATCTACCTGCTGGTCATCCGGCTGGGGATGCGGGTGAAGCAGCCGGACAGGACCTATGTCTATGTCAACCGCTGGCCCAAACATCTGGACCTGCTGGAGCTGGTCTATCGCCCGCTGGTGCTGGGCCTGCTGCCCACTGTGGCCGGGTTCCTGTGCCGGTGCCTGGACTATGTGCTGGACGGCCTGGTCCTGCTGGGCCGAAAGACCACCCACAAGCAGCTCCGGGAGGGCCATCTGCTGCCCAAGGGCTTCGAGCTGGCCTACGTGGTGGGCAGTTTGCTGGACGGCGTGGTGGCTCTGCTCAATGCCACCTTCTGTAAGCGCAATCCCATTCAGGCGGACTTTGTGCGGTTCTTTGCCGACCAGAGCCGCATCTATGAGGAGACCAAGCGGGAGGTCATGTCCGGCGTGTCCTTCAGCCTGATGATGTTCGGCGTGGGCATTATGGTCGTGGTCATTTACCTGCTGGTCGTGTGACAATGAGCTGTTAGCTATTAGCTTTTAGCTGTTAGCTGTGCTCCCTGAACGTGATTTCCCCACCCGTGGCGTGGCCGCGGGTGGGGATTTTTGCGTCAATTTGTGTTGTCAGTGTGGAGGTTTGCCCCTTGTTGCTCCTTTTGGTAGAGGACCCCATAGTCGAACATTTGCAGCGACAGGCGGCGGCTGATGTGCAGCATCAACTGAATGATACAGTCAACGTCGGGGTCCTCCTGGGTGCCCAGCCGTTGGTTCAGGCGGTCAGCCGCTTCATACACCGCATCATACCACTCTCCGCAGGGCCTTCCCAGACGAAACTCGTCCTCCACATAGGCGGGAGCGCTGGCGGAAAAAGGAGCGTCCTCGTCCAGCAGCCCACATAAATAATCGTAGAGCTGTTCCTTCCATTCCTGATAGTCCATTGTTGTACCTCCCAGAGTAGTGTCATTATACGGACACTATTTATCTTCTGATTTTACTCGCATAATAAAGATAATGCAAGTGCAACCTCAGAAGCTGGGAGAACCAATGATTAAATACGACAGATTATGGGTGACGATGAAGGAAAAGGGCGTCTCGCAGTATGACCTTTACACCCGTTATGATATTGGCCGGTCCCAGCTCGACCGGCTGCGAAAAAACAAAAACGTGGAGACCAACACCATCGACCGGCTGTGCAGCATCCTCCACTGTAACGTGGAGGACGTGATGGAATACGTCAGCGACCCCGAACAGGAAGAATAGACCCGCCTACCCACAGACAAGTGCTGGGGCAGGCGGTTTTTTCGTCCTTGACGAAATTATTTGCTCAAATTTTCAATAAATTGTCCTTGACAGGCCATATATGGGTGTGGTATAGTAAGAGTACACAAATTGTTGTTGTGTTTTCTTACCTCTAAGGGATTGATACTTGGGGCCGTAGACAAAAATGTTCTTTTCCTGTACCGTGTTTTCTTACCTCTAAGGGATTGATACGTTACGACCCACCCTAGGCATCCCATTCTTGGGTGTTTTCTTACCTCTAAGGACTCCGCACACAACAACAAAAAACCGGGACAGACGAACCAACCACGTCTGTCCCGGTTTTTGCATTTTTCTGTAGGGGCGGCCCGTGGCCGCCTGAAAACCCCACGCAAAACCTGCGGGCGGCGGAGCGCCGCCCCTACACAAACGAAGATGTTCACAGCGCGGTAAAGCGCTGATTTGGAACATCTTCTTTGCTTCGGAGGGGTTTCACCCACCGCCGGGCGGCGCCCCACCCGGAGCGCCGCCTTTTCCGGGCCAGCGCCTGCCGACCCCTATTCCAAGACAGCCGGCGCGGGGCCTCCGGGGGACATCCCCCGCGCCGCTGCGGAGGGCTGGCCACCGGAAGCGCGGCCTCTGTAGAGAGCCGCCGCCTTGCCGTCTGACAACAGTATGGCCCAACCCGCCGGTGTTATCCCTGGCAAAAGCTGTTTAACCTGGCACATATTGGGGCATACTGTGGGCATAGGATAAGCTATCCGGGGCCTGTATGCCCCTGTAAATCTGAAAAGGCGGAAGGAGAAACGGCTATGACGGAAGTGTTACGCTGGCTGCGCAGACCCCAGGAGACCGAGGAGGAGCGGGAGCGGGCCGCCCTGACCAACCAGCTCCACGAGACCCGGTGCGCCATTCAGCGCACTTATCTACAGTTCAACTCCACCGGTGACCCGGACCTGATCGACGCGGCGGTGTTCGACCTGAAAGCGGAGCAGGCCCGGTATTCCTACCTGCTGCGGCGGCTGAAAAATCTGGACCGCACCACCCAGGCGCTGAAAGCTGAATGACGGACGAGCAGGTATTGCTGGCGGGGCTGGGGCTGTTCGCGGCGCTGTTTCTGGCGATTCTGCTGCGGCGGGTGCTGGCTCTGCTGTGCCGGGTGGCCCTGCGGACGGCTGTGGGCGGCGGCGTACTGGCGGCGCTGGAGCCCTTCGGCGGCCTGCTGGGGCTGCATTTGGGAGTGAACCTGTGCAATGCGTTGGTCATCGGGGTGCTGGGTGCGCCGGGGCTGGGACTGCTGCTCATGCTGAACTGGCTGCTGGCCGGTGGCTGAAGAAAAGGGACGCTGCGGGACGACGAAAACCGCAGCGTTCTTTTTCTGCGCCAGGCAGTCATAGAGCAAGCTTCCGACCGCTCAGGGATCAAAATTGGGGTAAAACGAAAAAACCGCTCGTAGAGTTTGAATCTTACGAGCGGTTTTCTATTCAATAAAAGCAATTTCCCGCCGAATAGCTAACATTCGGCGGGAAATGATTTGGTGGAGGCGACGGGAGTTGAACCCGTGTCCGAAAACGCATCCTCAGGACCTTCTCCGGGCGCAGTCAGTTGTTTACATTCCCTCGCCGCGCCGTGAACTGACACACTGCGCAGTTTGGTAGCTTCATAAATTCATGGAGCCGTCAAAGCTTTCAGCCCTCACGTTTCCCACTAAAAGGCATCACCCAGCCCGGCTCGTGGGCCTTCCGGGATCGGCGTCCGCGCACATTGGGCGGAGGTCGCAGAGCCTAATTAGGCCGCGACAGCAACGTATTCGTCGTTGTTCTTTGATTTATAAGTGCCCATTGATAAGCGGCTGGGCGCCGCTGCCCGCTAGTCCGGCCTCAACGTCCCCGTCGAAACCGGTACGCCCCCATATGCGGCCCGCAAATACAGGCCGGTTCACCGGCGGAAGCGGGGAAGCCCCGTCGGAAAATGAGCTATTAGCTGTTAGTCAGGATAGCGCTTGCCGATTGAACAGTATTTTTGTCTGGCATGATACAAGTTTTCTACGGAGAACTACCGCTCGGCAACTGACCACCCCCCTTGCCGCCCCTGAAAGGGGAGGAGGGCCGCCGCCTTTAGGCGGTGGCGGAGGGGTTTCTATCAGACCTTCTCCGGCTCCGGGTAGTCCACGCCGAAGGTGTCCACCGTGACCTTTTTCATCATCTGCTTCTGGCGGGGCTTGTCGTTCCAGTCCCGGCGGGTGGAGACGATCTGGTCGGCCACGTCCATGCCCTCGATGACCTTGCCGAAGGAGGCGTACTGGCCGTCCAGGTGGGGCGCGTCGGCCACCATCACGAAGAACTGGCTCCCGGCGGAGTCCGGCGCCATGGTCCGGGCCATGGACAGCACACCCCGGCTGTGCTTCAGGTTGTTGGTGAAGCCGTTGGCGGAGAACTCGCCCTTGATCTCATAGCCGGGGCCGCCCATGCCGGTGCCCTGGGGGTCGCCGCCCTGAATCATAAAGCCGGGGATGACCCGGTGGAAGATGACGCCGTCATAAAAGCCCTTCTTCACCAGGGAGATGAAGTTGTTGACGGTGTTGGGGGCGATTTCGGGGTAAAGCTCCGCCTTCATCACACCGCCGTTTTCCATTTCGATGGTCACAATGGGATTCTGTGCCATGTTGAACACTCCTTTGCTGTTGTCAATTCTGCCCGCAAGTCCGGCGGGTTATTCCCCATAACGGCCCCGGTTCCGGGATTTCATCTCCCGGTCCATGTCCCGCTTGGCGGCTCGCTCCGCCATGGCCTCCCGCTTGTCGTAGAGCTTTTTGCCCTTGGCGAGGCCCACTTCCACCTTCACCCGGCTGTTCTTGAAGTACAGGGACAGGGGGATGAGGGCGTAGCCGTCCTGCTTGACGTGGGCGTAGAGCCTGCGGATCTCCTGCCGGTGCATCAGCAGACGGCGGTCCCGCATGGGATCTTTGTTGAAGATGTTGCCCTGCTCATAGGGGGAGATGTGCATCCCGTAGACGTACAGCTCGCCGTTTTTCACCTGGCAGAAGGCGTCTTTCAGGTTCACCCGCCCTGCACGGATGGATTTTACCTCGGTGCCGGCCAGTTCGATGCCCGCCTCGTACTTTTCCAGAATATAATAGTCGTGGTAGGCTTTGCGGTTGCTGGCAACCACTTTGATTCCCTTTTGACCCGGCACAGGACGCCCTCCTTTCTGAACAGGTATCATGTTATTATATAGAAACGGGGAACTTTTGTCAACTCTTTTTTCGTTGGCGTGTCAACACGGAATTTTTTCGACAAAAAGCAACCCTGCCAGACATTTCATCTGACAGGGTCACTTTTGATTCTTGATATCTAACATCATTACAGGTACCTCTCTTTCTACGGAATGAAAAACATTCGCTTCACTCTAAACTGTCGCTCTTTCACAGCGGCTTGCCTCTTGGCTTCCCGAAAACTGTGCGGGGTGCTGCGGGTACATATCTAAAGTTGAAGGAAAGGTTGACGTATGATACAAGAGGAAGAGGTTCCGCTTCGGGGGAAGTTCTCTTCTTTTGTTGTGTTAAGTATAGCATTGCCCCACCTTTTTGTCAAGCACTTTTTCAAGATTTTTTAGAAATTATTTTCCCGTTGGTTTTGCGAATGGGAACGGCCCTAGCGTTGCCGTTTTCGTCAAAATCACCGGAACGCCGGACGTTGTAAATTTTACCCCTCCTTGTGAAAACCGGCGAACTGTGTTATATTGTAGGTACTAATGAAGGAGGCTGTCCCCATGCTGCACCGCCGAACCATGTACGAAGAAATCACCGCGCCCACCAAACGGTCCTGTCGCTGGCTGTTGGTGAGCGTCCTTTGGTGCGCCGTGCCGGGGCTGTTTCTGCTGGTGTTCCTGCTGACCAGGGGCAATCAGGGGCTGATGAACTTCCTGGTGAACCGGGTGACCACGCCGGTGAAGCACCTGCTCTCCCGGCTGTGCGGTCTGCTGCCCTTCGCCCTGGCGGAGGTGATCTGGGCGGCGGGGGTCATTGCGGTGGTCCTCTTCCTGGTGCGGACGGTGTGGCTGCTCATTCGCCGGAAGGAGCGGCTGAAACGACTGCTCCGCCGGGTGCTGGCGGCGCTGGCGGCGGCGTTGGTGGTCTACAGTTGCTACACCGCCATGTGGGGCGTCAATTATTACGCCGACAGCTTCTCCCAGCGCACTGGCCTGACGGCCCGGGGCTGTACGGCGGAGGAGCTGACCCAGCTGGCCGCCGCCTTCGCGGACAAGTGCAACGAGCTTTCCGACCAGATGGACCGGGACGGGGACGGCGTGACCCAAGTGGATGCCGCCGCAGTCCTCCAGCAGTCCACCGACTGCTATCAGGTGGTGTTCGACGAGTTCCCCGCCTTGGAGCAGCCCCTGTTCACCCCCAAGGCCATGTTCTTTTCCCGCATCATCAGCTACATGGGCTTTACCGGGTTTTACTTTCCCATGACGGCGGAATCGTTGGTCAACGTGGACCAGCCGGATTGCCTCATCGCCGCCACCGCCCTCCATGAGCTGTCCCACCAGTGCAACGTGGCGGAGGAGGATGCCTGCAACTTTTTGGCCATCATCGCCGGGCTGCACTGCGACAACGTCACCTTCCAGTATTCCTCCGCTGTGATGGGGTACATCCACCTGTCCAACGCCCTCTACTCCGCCGACAAGTCCGCATGGCAGACCGTCCGCGCCACCCTGAACGAGCAGGTGCTGACCGACCTGACCGACAACAACGCTTACTGGGCGCAGTTCGAGTCCCCAGTGCAGGAGGCGTCGGAGCAAATTTACACCGGTTTTCTGGAGAGTTACGGCCAGACCGAGGGCATGAAAAGCTATGGACAGTGCGTGGATCTGCTGGTGGCGTATTATTTTGATACGTGATGAGCTATTAGCTGTTAGCTTTTAGCTCTTAGCTGAGATAGTGCTTGCCGTTTGGTCAGCGTTTTTGCCTGGCATAGTACAAGTTTTTCACGAAGAACCATCATTTGACAAGTGACCACCCCGCTCGCCTCCCCTGAAAGGGCAGGGAGGGGCAAAGCCCCGGAAGTGCCGCTTGACGGCGGAGGAGGGCCGCCGCCTTTAGGCGGTGGTGGAGGGGTTTCCACTGCAATTACGAACAGCTCATAAACTACAAAGGAACTTACACAATGAATTATAACACAGTCATTTTCGACCTGGACGGCACCCTGCTGGACACCCTGGACGACCTGGCGGACAGCCTGGACCACACCCTGACGGAGGTGGGCGCGCCCACCCTGACCCGGGCGCAGGTGCGCCGCTACGTGGGCAACGGCATGGCCCGGCTCATCGAACTGGCCCTCCCCGGCGGGCGGGACGACCCCCGGTACGACCGGACGCTGGAGACCATGCAGGCCTATTACAAGGCCCACAACCAAATCAAAACCGCTCCCTATCCGGGGGTGATGGAACTGATCGACGAGCTGCGGCGGCGGGGCTATGCCCTGGCGGTGGTCAGCAACAAGCCGGACACCTCCGTGAAACCGCTGGTGAAATCCTACTTTGGCGACAGTATCCCTGTAGCCATCGGCCAGCGGCCCGATGTGCGCCGCAAGCCCGCCCCAGACGCGGTGGAGGAGGCCCTGCGGCAGCTGGGCCGGGACCGCTCTGAGGCCGTTTACGTGGGGGATTCCGAGGTAGATTTGTACACCGCCCGCAACGCCGGGATGGACTGCATCTCCGTCACTTGGGGCTTCCGGGACCGGGAACTGCTGGACAGTGAGGGTGCCACCCGCTATGCGGATACCCCGGCGGAGGTTTTAAACTGGCTGGAATAAAGCTCTTAGCTTTTAGCTATTAGCTGTTAGCCAGGTGCTGCCAGCATTTGACGTTTTTCCTTTGCACCAGTCGTGTCAGTGACACCGGCGAGAGGGGTGGTCAGTTGCTAAACAGTGGCCCTTAGTAGAAAACTTGCACTATACTGGGCAAAGGTGCTGGCCAAACGACAAGCACTATCCGAACTAACAGCTAATGGCTAACGGCTAACAGCTTATAATAACAGGGGGAGCATGATGAAACAGATCCTTTGCTTTGGCGATTCCAACACCCACGGCTACGATGCTTTCACCGGCGGCACACTGGACTACACCCGCCGCTGGACGGGGCGGGTGCAGAAGGCCCTGGGGGAGCAAGCCCTCATCTGCGAGGCGGGGCTGAATGGCCGCACCTGCGGCTTCGACGACCCGGAGGTGCCGGGGCGCAACGGGCGAAAGCTGCTGAACTGCGCCCTCCAGACCCACAAGCCCCTGGACGTGGTGGTCCTCATGCTGGGCACCAACGACTGTAAGACCTGTTACCGGGCGGGCGGCCCCGCCATCGCCGGGGAGATGGCGGCGCTGGTGGAGCAGGTGGCGCAGTTCGCCCGGCTTACCGGCTGCGACGCAAAGACGCTGGTGGTGGCCCCGCCGCCTCTGGGTGAGGAGAGCGTCACCTACCGGGACTTTGACCGGCAGTCTCTGGCGGTGTCCCGGTCTCTGGCGGGGCTGTATCGGGACTTGGCGGCGCGGCACGGCGCGGCCTTCGCCGACGCGGGGACGTGGGACATCCCCCTGGACTTCGACGGCACCCACTTCACCCCGGAGGGCCACCGGCGGTTCGCCCTGCGGATGGAGGCGGAACTGCGGGCGCTGCTGGGACTGTGACGGTATTTCTTTCCTATCCGCGAAAAATGGACAACATGAGCAAAAAACCGGCGAGAAATCGCCGGTTTTAGTCATAGTGATGAAAGTTTTTTCGCCTCTTGATAGAAAAAATCCGTCGTAGTATAATGACGCGTGAAAAAAGAAGATCAAAGGAGATATGCTCTGTGGAAGAAACCAATCGTACACAAGAGAACAAAATGGGCGTGGAGCCCATCAACAAGCTGCTGCTGACCATGGGCGTACCGCTGATGCTGTCCATGCTGGTGCAAGCCTGCTACAACATCGTGGACAGTGTCTACGTGGCCCAGCTCAGCGAGGACGCGCTGACCGCGGTCTCCATGGCCTTCCCCATCCAGAACGTGATGATTGCCGTGTGCAGCGGCACCGGCGTGGGCATGAACGCCCTGCTCTCCCGCTCCCTGGGCGAGAAGGACTTCCGCAGCGCCAACCGCGCCGCCAACAACGGCGTGTTCCTGGCCATTTGCAGCTATGCGGCCTTTGTGCTGGTGGGACTGCTGGTGGCCCGGCCCTTTTACATGAGCCAAATCAGCTATAACATGGACATCGTCAACGCCGGCGTGTCCTATATGACCATTGTCTGCTGTTGCAGCTTTGGCCTGTTCACCCAGATGACCTTCGAGCGGATGATGCAGGGCACCGGCCTGACCTTCTACACCATGATCACTCAGATGTCCGGCGCCATCGTCAACATCATTCTCGACCCCATGTTCATCTTCGGCATTGGCCCCTTCCCCCGACTGGAGGTGGCGGGCGCGGCGGTGGCCACCTGCATCGGTCAGGTGGTGGCCGGTGTCATGGCGCTGACCATGAACCAACTGCTGAACAAGGACATTCACGTCAGCCTGCGGGAGGTGTTCCGCCCCTCCGGGAACATCATCAAGCGCATTTACTACGTGGGCATCCCATCCACCATCATGGCCTCCATCGGCAGCGTCATGTACTATGGCATGAACCTGATTTTGACCGGCTACGGCTCCACCGCCAGCGCGGTGTTCGGCGTGTACTACAAGCTGCAATCCTTCTTCTTCATGCCGGTGTTCGGCATGAACAACGCCCTGGTGCCCCTCATCGCCTACAACTACGGCGCGCAGAAGCGGAGCCGGATGATGCAGGGACTGAAAAGCGGCATGATTTTCGCCTTCATCATCATGTGCATTGGCACAGTGGCCTTCGAGACCATCCCCCAGGTGTTGTTGGGCATGTTCAACGCCAGCGAGAACATGTTGGAGATCGGCGTACCCGCCCTGCGGACCATCGCCCTGAACTTCCCCGTGGCGGCAATCTGCATCGTGCTAGGTACCGTGTTCCAGGCGCTGGGCAAGGCGACCTACAGCGCCATCATCTCTCTGGGCCGTCAGCTGGTGGTGCTGCTGCCGGTGGCCTTCATTCTGGCGCAGATCGGCGGCCTGTCCCTGATCTGGTGGAGCTTCCCCATCGCGGAGCTGGTCAGCCTGCTGCTGACGCTGTACTTCTTCCGGCGCATTTATCAGAACATCATCGTCCACGTGGAGGACCGGGTGTGACCGGAGCTTTCCCCAACGTTTCCATCCCTTCCCCCGGCTGGGGGAGGGGATGTTGCTTTTCGGGGAATCCTTCCGAAAACCGTTACAAACTGTCCACCAAAATCGGGGTGGAGCATAGTATAATTTGAGTGGTTCGTTGAATCCAGACAAAATTAGCTATTAGCCTTTAGCTCTTAGCTGTTAGCCAGGCACTACTAAAGAAAAGAGACCAGCTAAAACGAAAAGCTGTCGATTATTGCAGCGGGAAACCCCTCCACCATGCTTCGCATGGTCGGGGTGGTCAGTTGCCTAACGGTAGTTTTTTGCGGAAAACTTGTACTATTTTGGGCAAAAATGCTGAAGAAGCAGCAAGTACTATCCCAACTAACGGCTAACAGCTAATAGCTAACAGCTCATTTTCAAAGTGAGGTATCATCCGTGCAGCAGACCAAACTCCACAACCGAATCAAATTGGCGCTCCGGGCGGCGTTGGTGCTGGCGCTGGCGGCGGTGTTCGCCGTCTTTTCCTCCGACGCGGTAAATGGCCGCTGGGCCTACTATCTGCCCACCACCATCACCGTCAACGGGGAAGAAGTGGTGGTCAACGAGGCGCTGGAGCAGAACGAATACACTGAGGAGGACTTCGCCCTGGACGAGGACGGGCGGATGGCGTGTCTGACCAGCGGCTACCGGACGGGCATCGACGTGTCCGCCCATCAGGGCGACATCGACTGGGAGGCCGTGGCCGCCGACGGCGTCAGCTTCGCCATGCTCCGGGTGGGCTTCCGGGGCTACGGTGCGGAGGGGACGCTGAACCTGGACGACTATTTCCTGCAAAACGCCCAGGCTGCGGTGGAGGCCGGGCTGGACATCGGCGTTTACTTCTTCTCCCAGGCCACCAGCGCAGAGGAGGCCGAGGAAGAGGCTGCCTTCGTGCTGGAGCAGCTGGAGGGGCTGACCATCACCTTCCCCGTGGCCTACGACTGGGAGCTGATCGACGCTGAGGACTCCGGCGAGGCCGGGGCGCGCACCGACGATGTGGACGACGAGACCGCCGCCGCCTGCGCCGAGGCGTTCTGCGCCGCCGTCACCCAGGCGGGGTATCAGGCGGCCCTCTACGTCAACAACCAGACCGGCTATTTCTCCTACGACGACGCGCTGCTCCAAAGCTATTTTCTATGGTACGCCGGATACGAGCAGAGCTATCCCGACTACTATTATGCCGTGGACCTGTGGCAGTACACCGAGAGCGGCGCCGTGAACGGCGTCACCGGCGGCGTGGATTTGAACATCTACCCCATCGACACCGACCCCGCCGACAGTTCCACCACCGGCGATTCCAGTGGCTCGACCTCTCTGGAAACGGAGGGCAGCGCATGAAAACCCAATTCATCCAGGTGCTGGGCATGGTGCAGGGGGTGGGCTACCGCCCCTTTGCCGCCCGGCTGTGCGAGGAGCTGGGGCTGACCGGCTCCGTCGCCAACAACGGCGGCATCGTGGAACTGACCGTCACCGGGGAACTGTCCGCCCTGGACGCGCTGGCCCGGCGGCTGGCGGAGGACGCGCCCCCCAACGCTCGGGTAGACCGGGTGACGCGGGAGGACAGGCCGCTGCAACGCTTTGACCGCTTCGCCATCGCGCCCAGCCGCACCAGCAGCGACCTTGCGCCGCTGCTGCCGCCTGACCTCCCCACCTGCCCCCGGTGCGCGGCGGAGCTGCGGGACCCGGCCAACCGGCGGTATCGCTACCCCTTTATCAGCTGCGTCTCCTGCGGCCCCCGGTACAGCATTTTGGAACGTCTGCCCTATGACCGACCCAACGTGACCATGGGGGACTTCCCCCTCTGCCCCGACTGCCAGCGGGAGTACACCGCTCTGGGGGACATCCGCCGCCACGCCCAGACCATCGCCTGCCACGACTGCGGCCCGGTGCTACTGCTGGACACGGCCCAAGGGCGGCAAGAGCGGGAGGACGCTCTGCAAGTAGGTATCTCGCTGTTACAAAAAGGTGGCATCGTGGCAGTGAAGGACATCGGCGGCTATCACCTGGCCTGTTCGCCCGGAAATGAAGCTGCCTGTCGGCGGTTACGCCAGCTCAAGGGCCGGGAGAAGAAACCCTTCGCCGTTCTATTTGCGGACATCGAACAAATTCAGGGCTATTGCGCCCTCTCCCCTGCTGAAGCCGCCCTTTTACAGTCCAACCCCCGGCCCATTGTGCTGCTCCGCAAGTGGCCGGGCCGGGACTTCGCCCCCGCCTGCTGCGGCGAGAGCCGGGAGATCGGGGCCATGCTGCCCTGTAATCCCCTACAAATCCTGCTCACCGAAGCCTGCGGCCCGCTGGTGATGACCAGCGCCAACCGCTCCGGGGAGCCGATGGTCATTGACGACCAACAAATGCTGTCCTGGCTCCGTCAGGGGCTGGACGGGGTGCTGTGGCACCAGCGGCGGATTCTGACGCCGCTGGACGACTCCGTCACCCGCGTTGTCTGCGGCGCACCTCAGATCTTCCGCCGGGCGAGAGGTTACGTCCCGGAGCCGATTCCTGTCCAGAGCGCGGGGGAACAGGTGATTTTCGCCGCCGGAGGCGACCTGAAAGCCTGCTTCTGTCTGTTGCAGGGGGAGCGGGCCTACCTGAGCCAGCACTTTGGTGACTTGGAGGACGTGGACGCCTGCGACACCCGACAAAAAGAAATCAGCCGCATGGAGCGGCTCACCGGCCTGCGGCCTACGCTGGCAGCGGTGGACCTGCACCCGGCTTACCTCTCCCGCCAGGGGCTGGGGGACTTGCCGGTGGTGGAGGTCCAGCACCACCACGCCCACGCCGCCTCGGTGATGGCGGAGTGGAATTTGACCGGCCCGGTGTTGGGCGTGGCCTTCGACGGCACCGGCTACGGCATCGACGGAGCCGTCTGGGGCAGTGAGTTTCTGCTGTGCCAGGGGGCGGAGTACCAACGGGTGGGCCACCTGGACTACGTCACCCTGCTGGGGGGCGACGAGGGGGCCAGAAACGCTGACACCATCCTCTGTGGCTACCTGCGGCAGGCGGGGCTTTCCCGGCCCGACAGCCGGTTCCGCATGGTTACCGCCGCGCTGGACAAGGGGCTGAACGCCGTCCGCTCCAGCTCCATGGGGCGGCTGTTCGACGCTGCCGCCGCCCTGCTGGATATTTGCAGCTACAACGGCTACGAGGGGGAGTGCGCCATCGCGCTGGAAAACGCCGCCGCAGACGCTGAGGTGTGCCCTGCCCTCGCCATGCCGCTCCGGGAGGAAAACGGCCAGCTGTTGGGGGACGCCGCCGGGCTTATCGCCCGGCTTTGGGCCGAAAAAAAGGGCGGGGTCTCCCCCGCCGCGCTTGCCCTGGCGTTCCACCGGGCGCTGGTGGATTATGTTGTGCAGACCGCCTGCTGGGTCCGGGACCGCTTCGGCGTGGAGCAGGTGGCCCTTTCCGGCGGCACCTTCCAGAACCGATTGCTGCTGGAAGGGGCGCGCCAGGCGCTGGAAAAGCGGGGCTTCGCCGTGTACTGGAACCAGAAAGTCCCCTCCGGGGACGGCGGCCTGTGTCTGGGACAGGCGTGGGTAGCGGCAAGGCGCGAAGCGCCAGCCGTTAGCTGTTAGTCGGGAGAGTGCTTGCTGTTTGGTTAGCAAAATGAGCAATGTGCAATGACATCGGAAACGGCCATTGCACATTGCTAATTGCACATTGCACATTCGGTGTGTCACAAGGCGAAGCAGTGATGTTTTACATCTGCGCGAAAGGGATGCTGCTCCGTCCGGTTTACACCTGTCCCAGCACCGTCACACTAACCGGCGGCAGCATCCACCCACCGGACACCACCGGCGGGGCATCGTTTTTCCACAAATCGCTGTGTTTCCCATCGCAGAGCAGTTGCCACTCTCCCGCGGGCAGGGTGACGGGCTTTCCCGTTTCGTAGGGGTTGTAATAGACCAGGAAAGCGCTCCATGGCCCCTCCCCGTCCAGCCGGAAGCCCACGCAGTTGTCCGAGACCTCCAGATACTCTCCTTTGGCCCGCTCCGGCTGGAGGCGGCCCATGGGAACCAGCCATTCCCGCAGCCCCAGAAGGCCCCGATACCAGTCCACCAGGTCGGCGAATTGCTCCGTTCTGCCCCAGTCCAGCCGGTTCAGTTCCTCCGGCCCCTGATAGCTGTTGCCGTCCCCCTGCTTGGTGCGGCCAAATTCCTCACCGGAGAGGAAAAACCCCAGCCCCGGCATGGTCAGACACATCCCCGACGCCAGCTTACAGCATTGCAGGCGGTGAGGCTCCATGCAGTCGTAGTTCTGCGCCCCCTCCTCGATGGTCAGCCGATCCCAGAGGGTGTAGTTGTCGTGGCAGGAGACGTACTGCAAAATTTGCCCCGGGTTGTTGGCGTAGCCCATCCGCGCCCGGTCACACCAGCCGTGGGCCGCCGCCCGGACCCGCTCCGCCAGCTTGTCGGAGGGGTTGCCGTTGGCGTAGCCCTTCTCGAACACGGTGAAGGGACTGCCCACCAGAGCGTTGCGGGTGTCGTCGCAGAAAATCCCCAACCGGCTGTTGAACTGCCGCACAGCGGCCTTGCCTGCGGGAATGGCCTCCGGGTGCATCCGGGTGGGCAGCGCCGACCATGGCTCCCCGTAGGTCAGCAGCCGCTCCCCGCCGGGGAGCCGGTCCAGGGTGGCGCGGACCAGGTTCATGGTTTCCACGTCATGGACCGCCATCAGGTCGAACCGAAACCCGTCCACGTGGTACTCCCGCACCCAGTAGCACAGGGACGCGAGCATATACTCCCGGAAGGGCTTCCGGTCACTGGCGGTCTCGTTGCCGCAGCCGGAGGCGTTGGCGGGACTGCCATCGGGCATGGTGCGGTAGTATTCGCCGGGAGCGGTGCGCGCCAGCCAGGAGTCCTTGTGATAGGTGTGGTTGTACACCACGTCCATCACCACGCCCAGCCCCGCCTTGTGAATGGCCTGAATCATCTCTTTGCACTCCCGGATGCGCACCTCCCCGTGGCAGGGGTCGCTGGAGTAGCTGCCCTCCGGGACGTTGTAGTTCTCCGGGTCATAGCCCCAGTTGTATCCGTTTTCCGGGCGGCGTTCGTCCACGGTGCAGTAGTCAAAGATGGGCATGAGCTGGATGTGGGTCACGCCCAGCTTTTTCAGGTAGTTCAGGCAGGTGGGGACCTCTCCCTCCCCGTCCAGGGTGGTGTCGTCCTCGGTGAAGGCCAGGTACTTGCCACGGTTGGCGGGGGTGACGCCGCAGCGGGGATCGCTGGAGAAGTCCCGCACATGGGTCTCCCAAATGACCGGGGCCTTGCCGTTCAGGTCCGGGCCATGGTCCCCGGCCCAGCCGGAGGGGTTCGTCTCGGCCAGGTCCACCACCATGCTCCGCTGGCCGTTGACGCCGCAGGCCAGCGCCCAGGGGTCCGCCGACCAGGTGACATTGCCGTCGAAATCGGTCAGCAGATATTGATAATACTCGTTTTTCAGGTTGCCGGGGGCCGTGTAGGTGAACACGCCGTCCACCGGGCCTTTCATGGAGACATCTCCCAGGAACCGGGCGCCCGGTTCCTCATCGCTGCCGGTGCAGAAGCGCTGCAATTTGACCTCTGCGGCCTGTGGCGCCCAGAGCCGGAACACCGTCCGCTCCGGTGTATAATCCGCCCCGAAGGGCATAGGGTGACGCATAGGGTTCGCCCCTTTCGTTGTTTACATTTTAAAAACATCAAGCGATTTCATTTTAACCGATTTTCGGCCCGGTGGCAAGGGTAACTCTGCGTTTCCAACAGAGAAATGCAGGCATAAATTTCACCTGTTTCGATGAAATTGCATAAAATCCTGCATAAGCGTCGTGTCGCCTCCGACTGCGATATGCTTTACAAATCCTTTGCTGTCACTTTACAGTTGGGGGAAAACGGTTGGTTTCTCAGAAATTGTTTTCCGTTTATTCATGTAAAAACATTGCTATTTCTCCCGGAATGCGTTACTATAGAAACAGACTTTCGGGGTGCCGCGCCTTTCGGCCATAGCTCCCCATTCTCCGCCGCAGGCCCGACCGAGTCGGCGGCGGCGACAGAAAGCCGGAGGTGATTTGAATGACGAATGAAAAACAGAAAAAGCGCGTCTGGCTGCCGGTGCTCATCGCGGTGCTGGCCGTACTGCTCCTCGTGCTGGCGGTGTATCTGGCTGGTGCGTTTTATTTCAGCTCCCACTTTTTCCCCAATACCACGGTGAACGGAGTGGATTACAGCAAAAAAACCGCCGCAGAGCTGAAGGCGGACAACGTAGCCACCGGCGCGGCCTATGAGCTGACGGTGTACGACACCGAGGACGACGCTTTCACCCTCCAGGGGGCGGATTTCTCCTACGCCTACGTGGACGCGGGGGCGGAAGAGGCCCTGATGGAGCAGCAGAACAACTTCGCCTGGCCGCTGGAGCTGCGGAAGGAACACGCCTACACGCTGGAGGCCGCTTTCTCTTATGACGAGGGGCAGCTGGAGGAGTGCATTTTGGCGCTGGACTTTTTGAACTATACGAGCTTTAACCTGTCGGAGGACGCGGAGCTGGTGCGTGCCTCGGACGGGACGTATGAGATCACGGAGGAGGTCTACGGCAACGAGCCGGTGGCGGAGACCGTGGTCAGCACTGTCACCCAGGCGGTGGCCTCTGGGCTGTCCGAGTGTACTCTGGACCGGGATTGCTACGTGAACCCGGAGGTATACGCCGACGACGCCACCCTGAACGCGGCTCTGGACCAGATTCAATCCTATTGCAATGCAACCATCCAGTATGACATCGGGGACGCGGACGAGAGTCTGGACGCGGATGAGATCTGCGACATGCTCATTGTAGGGGAGGATTACTCCGTCACGGTGGATACCGACGCGGTGGCCTCCTTTGTCCAGTCGCTGGCTACGGCTTACAACACTTTCGGGGACGAGCGCAGCTTCACCACCACTCTGGGGGACACCATTACCATCGGCGGCGGCGACTACGGCTGGGTCGTTGACAAGGCTGGAGAAGCCGAGCAGATCCTGGCGGATCTGGAGAACGGCGAGCCTGTGACCCGCGAACCGGTCTATGAGCAGACCGGCGTGCTTCGGACAGCCGACTCTCAGGACATCGGTTCCACTTACATCGAACTGGACTACACCAACCAGCACCTCTATTACTACCAGGAGGGGACGCTGGTGCTGGACTGCGACATCGTCTCCGGCAACCTCAACAAGGGCAACGGCTCGCCGGACGGCATCTTCGATATCTCCTATAAGAAAAGCCCTGCCACTCTGGTGGGCGAGGATTACGAGTCGGACGTGACCTATTTCATGGTCTTTGCCTACAACGTGGGCATCCACGACGCCAGCTGGCGCAGCTCCTTCGGCGGCAGCATCTACCTGACCAACGGCTCTCACGGCTGCATCAACATCAACGCCACTTCTGCGGCCAGGCTGTACTCCATGCTGGAGGATGGGACCCCGGTGGTGGCCTACTACCGCACCAACGTGACGCTGACCTCCTACGCCAACAAGATGGCCAACGCCTACTCCTATGTGGCTGCCAGCACAGACGACTGAGTGAACGCCAAAAAGCGCCCGGAAAGGTCCGCCTGTCTCCGGGCGCTTTGTCATCGGGACAAGGCCGGAAGAAACCGACATTTTCCCCAAAAGACTGCCTTGCCAAATAGCGAAAGGTGTTTTATAATAACAAAGGAGATTATAAAATCTTTTTCTTTTTGAAAACGAACACGAAAGCGACAATAAAACAGGGCAAAAATAAAAATTTTTGTGAATATAAAACAAAAGGCTTGCCAGACGGCGAAAAAAAAGGTATACTATCTTTGTCCCGCCGCCAGACGGAGCGGCTGAACCTGCGGCAGGCTGGAAATGAGGATGATTTATGCCAAAAGCGGTCATTTTCGACATCGACGACACCCTCTACAACTACAAGGCCGCCAACGCTCAGGCCATGGACGTTCTCTGCCGGTACGCCCGGCAGGAGCTGGGGCTGGACGAGGCCGCATTCCGGGCGGACTATGACCGGGTGATGCAGTGCCAGCTCAGGGAACAGAGCCAGACGGCGGGGTGCCACAGCCGCGCCATCCGTATCCAACGGGTGCTGGAGGAGCGGGGGCTGCCTCTGCGCCACGCGGCGGTGATGGGCGACCTCTACTGGAACGCTCTGCTGGACGCTATGGTTCCCAGCCCCGGCGTGACGGAGCTGATTGCTGCTTTGAAAGCGCACGGCGTTTGCCTCGGCGTGGGGTCGGACATGACGGCGGACTGGCAGCTGAAAAAGCTGGAGCGGCTGGGTTTGCTGGACGCGCTGGATTTCGTCGTCACCAGCGAGGAGGCCGGGGTGGAAAAGCCCCGCCGGGATCTGTTCCTGCTCTGCGCGAAAAAGGCGGGCTGGCCGCCGGAGGAGTGCCTTTTCATCGGGGACAACCTGAAAAAGGACATTTTCGGCGCGCAAAACGCCGGCATGGAAGCTCTCTGGCTCCAGCCGGACCCCCAAAAGGCGGGGGAATATCCAAGTGTGAAATCAATTCAGGGGTTCCGAGGATTGATCGATCATATTTTATTTTAAAAGGAGAAAAATCATGAAAGAATTCGATTACGTCGTCAAAGATGAACTGGGCATCCACGCTCGTCCCGCCGGCCTGCTGGCCAAGGAAGCCAAGAAGTACTCCTCCACCTGCACCATCACCAAGAACGGCGTCACCAAGAAGCTGACTCAGCTGATGATGATTATGTCCCTGGGCGTGAAGAAGGGCGAGACCGTCACCATCAAGGCCGACGGCGCGGATGAGGATGCCGCCATCGAGGGCCTGAAGGCGTTCTTCGAGGCCAATCTGTAAGTTAAGATTCGTTTCCGTTCCGTTTTTAACGGCAAGCGCCCGGACGCAGCAGCGTCCGGGCGTTGTTTGTTTGCTTTGCGTTGGTTCTTACCCCGCGTGGCGCACGGATTCCTCTTCCTCGCTGCGGAGGGCGGCCTCATGCTCGGCCTGGATGTCGTCGAACATGGACAGCATGGGCTTGACGTCCCGGTGGTAGAGCTTGCGGTCCAAATAGTTCTTGGTGCAGCGGGCCACCAGCGGAGACAGCACCAGCACGCCGATCAGGTTGGGGATCATCATCAGACCGTTGAAGGTGTCGGAGATGTCCCAAGCCAGCTGCGCGCTGACCACGGAACCGGCCAGGACGATGACGCAGAAGATGATGCGATAGGGCCACACGGCCTTGTCACCGAAGAGATAACGGCAGGCAGTGGTACCATAGTGGCTCCAGCCCAGCACGGTGGAGTAGGCGAACAGCAGGATGGCGATGGCCACGAACGCCGCGCCCAGGTCGCCAAAGACCATACGGAAGGACTCGCTCATCAGGGCGCTGGACTCAATGGCGGAACCGGCTTCGGTGAGCGCGCCGGTCTCCAGGTCCACCAGACCGGAGGTCAGGATGCCCAGAGCGGTCAGGGTGCAGACCACGATGGTGTCGGCAAAGACCTCAAAGATGCCCCACATGCCCTGACGGACCGGCTCCTTGACGTTGGAGCTGGAGTGGACCATGACGGAGGAGCCGAGGCCCGCTTCGTTGGAGAACACGCCCCGCTTGAAGCCCATCTTCATGGCGGTGGCGATGCCAGCGCCCACTACGCCGCCGCCGGCGGCCTTGAGGCTGAACGCGCCCTTGACGATGGAGACCAGGGTGGCGGGGATGGCGGTGATGTGCAGGCAGACGATAACCACAGTGCCCAGCAGGTACAGCACCACCATGAAGGGGACGATCTTCTCCGTGATGGAGGCTACGCGCTTCAAACCGCCCAGAATGACCGCGCCCACGGCGATGCACAGGAAGATGCCGGTGGCCAGCTTGGGGATGCCGAAGGCGGCGTAGACGTTGCTGACCATGGAGTTGACCTGGCTCATGTTGCCAATGCCGAAGGAGGCCAGCAGGCAGAACAGGGAGAACAGCACCGCCAGCACTGCGCCGATGGTCTTGCAGTGCTTCTTGGCACCCAAGCCGTCCCGCAGGTAGTACATAGCGCCGCCGTGCCACTCGCCCTTCTCGTCCTTGCGTCGGAAGAGGATGCCCAGCACGTTCTCAGAGTAGTTAGTCATCATGCCGAAGAAGGCGATGACCCACATCCAGAACACCGCGCCGGGGCCGCCGGTGGCGATGGCTCCCGCCACGCCCACGATGTTGCCGGTGCCCACGGTGGCGGCCAGCGCCGTACACAGGGACTGGAACTGGGAGATGGAGCGGTCAGCGGTGTGACCGGTGACGTTCTTGTCGCTGAAAATCGCGCCGATGGTGTTCTTCATCCAGTGGCCGATGTGCCGGATCTGGAAAAACTTCGTCATGCAGGTCATCAGCACACCCACGAACCCCAGCAGGACCAGGGCGGGCCAGCCCCACACCACGTTGTTGACGGCGGCGTTGACGTTAGTGATCGTTTCAATCACAGTAATTCCTCCTTTTCTTCTTTTCGGTGGGACGGTATTCCGTCCCGGTTGCGTTGGCGACAAAAAAACGGGACCCGCCAAAGGCAGGTCCCGGCAAAAAGCAGCGTAAAGCATACGTCCTCTGTCCTTTTGCCTGAGAGATTACAGCCCTTCCGGGCCGCTTGCACCTTCGGCACCCATCGAGCCGTAAGGCCGCATGGGGTTCTCCAGAGTGCGGTCGTGGCTCGGTCGCCTTGTTGCAATAAAAAGACGCCTGATGATTTCAGACGCCTTTGTCTGCCGCTTCTGAGCCATTCATCCCGCACGATGTTCAGTTGTCGCTATGGAAATTGATAGTATTATAGCACAGCTGCCCCGCCGCCGCAAGGGTAGACCTTACAAGGTTTGCGGCGTTTTTGCAGGATGTTTCTGTGAATATTGCAAAATGAGGGCCTTTTTTCGATGTGAAATGCCGCCGCAGCCCACAGGGGCTGCGGCAGGAAAAGAGGGGACGATTTTCAATTAACAATGTGCAATGAGCTGTTAGCTTTTAGCTGTTAGTCAGCATAGTGCTTGCTGTTTGTCCAGCATTTTGCCCAGCATAGTACACATTTTCCACGGAAAAATATCCTTTGGCAACCGACCACCCCTCTCGCCTCCCCTGAAAGGGGAGGTGGCACGGCTTAAGCCGTGACGGAGGGGTTTCACACTGGAATCGTTACACCATCAAACTGCACACCAAATCGGTATACCCCGCAGGGTCCTCCAGCGGCAGCCCGGCGATGAGCAGCGCCTGGGCGTACAGCAGCTCGGCGTACTTCTTGGCCCGGTCGGGGTCGTTTGCGATGGAATCCTTCAACGCGGCGAACACCGGCGCGTCGGGGTTCAGCTCCAGCACCCGCTCGGCCTTGAAGCCCATCATGTCCTGGCCCCGGGCCTTGAGGCTCTTCTCCATCTCGATGGTGATGGGGCCGTCGGAGGTCATGCAGACGGCGTGGGACTTCAAAATCTTGGAGACGCGGGCCTCTTTGATCTTGTCGCCCAGAGTCTCTTTCAGGAAGTCCACGATTTCCTTGGAGGACTCCGCCTTCTCCTCGGCGGCCTTCTTCTCTTCGTCGGTCTCCGGCAGAGCGTCCTCGTCGTTGATGCTCTTGAGCTTCTTGCCGTCGTACTCCTGGAGGCTCTGCATGACGAACTCGTCGATGTCCTCAGTCAGGTAGAGAATTTCATACCCGGCGTCCAAAATGCGCTCGGCCTGGGGCAGCTTGCCCAGCTGAACGGCCTCCTCGCCCACGGCGTAGTAGATGAAGGGCTGGTCCTCCTTCATGCGCTCCTTGTACTCGGCCAGGGTGGTGCCCTTCTCGTTCTCGGAGGAGACGAACAGCAGCAGGTTCTGGAGCATATCTTTGTGCGCGCCGTAGTCGGAGTACGCGCCGAACTTGATCTGAGAGCCGAAGGCTTTCCAGAACTGCTCGTACTTCTCCCGGTCGTCTTTCAGCATCTTTTCCAGCTCGGCCTTGATTTTCTTCTCCAAATTCCGGGCGATGACCTTCACGCCCCGGGTGTGCTGGAGCATTTCACGGGAGATGTTCAGGGACACGTCGGGGGTGTCCACCACGCCCCGGACGAAGCGGAAGTGTTCCGGCAGCAGGTCGGCGCACTTGTCCATGATAAGCACGCCGGAGGAGTAGAGCTGGAGGCCCTTTTCGTAGTCACGGGTGTAGAAGTCATAGGGGGCCTGGCTGGGGATGAACAGCAGGGCGTTGTAAGAGATGTTGCCCTCGGTGGAGATGCGGATGGTGGAGAGGGGCTTGGCGTAGTCGTTGAACTGGCTCTGATAGAAGTCGTCGTACTCCTCCTGGGTGACCTCATCCTTGGGCCGTTGCCACAGGGGAACCATAGAGTTCAGGGTGTCCAGCTCCTGGTAGTCCTCCCACTCGGGGGTGTAGTCGTCCCCGGCATCCTCCGGCTTGGGCTTCTGGCGGGACTTGGTCATCATCATCTCGATGGGGTAGTGGATATAGTCGGAGTACTTCTTCACCAGCTCCTGGATGCGGTACTGCTCCAGGAAGTCGCTGTACTTCTCCTCCTCGGTGTCCTCCTTGATGTGCATGACCACGTCTGTGCCGACCGTGGGCTTGTTGATGGGGGTGATTTCGTAACCGTCGGCCCCGTTGGACACCCACTGATAGCCGGTGTCGCTGCCATAGGCCCGGGTCAGGACGGTGATCTGGTCAGACACCATGAAGGCGGAGTAGAAGCCCACGCCGAACTGACCGATGATGTCCACGTCGCCCTCGGGAGTGCCTTCGGCCTCGGACAGGTCCTTCTTGAATTGCAGGGAGCCGGACTGGGCGATGGTACCCAGGTTCTCCTCCAGCTCGGCCTCGGTCATGCCGATGCCGTTGTCGGAGACGGTGATGGTGCGGGCGGCCTGGTTGACGGTGATGTTGATTTTGAAGTCATCCCGGTTCATGCCCACGTTGTCGTCGGTCAGGGCCTTGTAAGCCAGCTTGTCCATGGCGTCGCTGGAGTTGGAGATGATTTCCCGCAGGAAAATCTCCTTGTGGGTGTAGATGCTGTTGATCATCATGTCCAGCAGCCGTTTGGATTCCGCCTTGAACTCTTTTTTTGCCATAAGTCAGTACCTCTTTTATGTGAATCTTGTTTTGACGGTAGGTTAGCACTCGTTCTTCCTGAGTGCTAACCTATCATAAACCATTCGTATCCGAATTGCAAGAGGCAACGGGCCATATTCACAAAAAATTTTGAATTGGACAGTTTTGCCGGAAAGTGTACCATTTTGGTTGGCACTCTCGTCAGCCTTTTGGTACTTGAATCGGCGTCCCCTTGATGACCCGGTGGTAGTAGGCGTACGTCATGGGCGTTCCCGGCATCAGGTGGCCGCAGTCGGTGACCTGGCCGTAAAACAGCCAGTGGGTGCCCAGGTCCATCGTCTGCCGGACCTCGCAGAGGGCGTAGGCGCAGCACTCCGGCAGGATGGGCAGGCCACCCCGCTCCTCCCAATTTACCTCCGCGAATTTGTCGCAGTCTTTGCCGGAGCGAAACCCAAAGGTGCCGATGATGCTGGGGTCCACCTTCTCCCCCAGCACGGAGACGGAGAAGCGGCCTGCCCTGTGGAGCAGCTGAGCGGTGAGGCTGTCTTTGTTCAGGCCCACCACCAGTCCCGGCGGCTCCGCTGTCACCTGCATGAGCGAGTTCGCCATGCAGCCGTTGCGGTGGCTGCCGTCCGTCACTCCCACCACATAGACCCCGTAGGAAAGCTGAAACAGCGCGGTCAAATCCATAAATGTGTCCTCCTGTGTGTCGTTTCCCTCTATTTATGCCCCCAAAACCGAAGGATAAAACGGGGCCGGAAGCAAAAAGAAAAATTGAAAATGAGAAAACAAGAGATAATGCGAGATAACACGAGAAAATGAGAGATAATCCAGTGGTAAATTAAATTCCCTGTTGACAGGGAGATGAGTTTTTGGTAATATAGTACCCGCGCCGGTCAGTGCTTCCCACTCGCTGCGGCGCGGAACTTTTCTTTTCATTTGAACGTGATTATAAATTGGAGGTTCGCAATATGTCCACTTATATGGCTAAAAAGGACGAGCTGGGCCGCAAGTGGTACGTCCTGGACGCCGCTGGCAAGCCCCTGGGCAAGACCGCTGTCGCCGCCGCCGACATCCTGCGGGGCAAGACCAAGCCCGAGTTCACCCCTCACGTTGACTGCGGTGATTTCGTCATCATCATCAACGCCGAGAAAGCTGTCCTGACCGGCAAGAAGGCCACCCAGAAGTATTATCGCCACCACTCCGGTTGGACCGGCGGCCTGAAAGAGATCCAGTACGGCACCCTGATGGCCAAGCGCCCTGAGTTCGCCATGGAGCTGGCCGTGAAGGGTATGCTGCCCAAGAACAGCCTGGGCGCCGCCGCGCTGAAGCGTCTGCGCGTGGTCCAGGGCCCTGAGCACAATCACCAGGCTCAGAAGCCTATCGTCGTTGACTGATCGGGAGGGAACAAACTATGTATCAGAGCAAGAAGCCTTATCTGTACGGTACTGGCCGCCGGAAGTCCTCCGTGGCCCGCGTCCGCGTCTATGAGGGCGGCACCGGCAGCATCACCATCAACAACCGGGACATCGACGATTACTTTGACCTGGGCACCCTCAAGCTGAGCGTCCGTCAGCCCCGGGTTGCCGCCAACAACACCGACAAGGTGGACATCGTTGTCAACGTCAGC
>MSHH01000079.1 GCA_001941075.1 Oscillospiraceae bacterium Zagget6
AATTCGCATTTTGCACAAACTTTAGCCAATTATTTTGTGCAAGTTGACTGTTACCTTAAGTTGATGACATTGCCCTGGAAGGGGAGGAGGGCCGCCGCCTTTAGGCGGTGGCGGAGGGGTTTCTAACGCAGGTTGAGTAAAAGGGATAGCCCATATTTGGCGATATTGAGTATAGCTGTGCGTTTCACAAAAGAGGCCACGTCTCCGACCTCGCAAAATTGCACATTGCACATTGCTAATTGCTCATTGAATCAGTACAGGCTGGAGATCAGCTCCACGCAACGCTCGATGCCCAGCTCGCCGCTGTCCAGCGCGATGTGGTAGTTCCGGGCCACGCCCCACTCGGTGTCGGTGTAATACTGGTAATAGGCCCGGCGGCGCTGGTCCTTGTCCTTCAGCCGCTTCTCCGGGGACTCCTCCCGCTGGCCGTAGACCTGGACAATGCGGGCGGCCCGCTTGCCCATGCTGGCGTGGATGAACACCCGCAGGCAGTCCGCCGAGCCACGCAGGATGTAGTCCGCGCAGCGGCCCACGATGACGCAGGGGCCTTCCTCCGCCAGCTCCAAAATCACGTCCCGCTGGTGGTTCCACAGGTAGTCCTGGGTGGACTTGCCGGTGGTGTCCCGCCCGGCAAAGGCGTTGATGAACCAGCTGCCGTGGGCGGTATACTCGCCCCGGTCCCGGATATACTCCTTGCTAAAGCCGGACTTCTCCTCGATTTTCTCCAGCAGCTCCTGGTCGTAGCAGGGGATGCCCAGCTTTTCGGCGGTCAGCTTGCCCACGGTACGCCCGCCGCTGCCGAACTCCCGGCTGATGGTGATGATTCTGTTCATGGTTCTGCCTCCTTTTCAGTTTGGGTTTATTCCTGTTCGGTGTATCTATTATACACGAAAATCAGTCGGTACTCAACTCCTTATAGGTGTTCCGAATGACCACCGCCGCGATGAGGAAGGTCAAAATGTCCGCCGCCGGGAAGGAGTACAGCAGGCCGTCCAGCCCGAAGAACATGGGCAGCAACAGGGCGAAGCCCACGCCGAACACAATTTCACGCACAAGGGAGATAACGGTGGAGGCCAGCGCCTTGCCGATGGATTGCAGATAGATGAAGGTGCCCTTGTTCACCGTAGCCAGCACCATCATGCACAGGTAGGTGCGGAAGCACTTGATGGCGAAGGTGGTGTAGTAGGCGCTCTCGTTGGCTGCGCCGAAAATGCCGATGAGCTGCCGGGGGAACAGCTCCACGATGAGCAGCGCCACAAAGCCCACGATGGCCTCCAGCGCCAGCAGGTGGGTAAAGAAGCTCTTGGCACGGTCCTTGCGCCCGGCGCCGATGTTGTAGCCCACCACGGGGATACACCCGGCGGAGAGGCCCACAGCGATGGAGATGACGATTTGGAAGAACTTCATCACGATGCCCAGCACCGCCAGGGGAATCTGCGCGTACTCCTCCTGCCCAAAGACGGGGTCCAGCGCGCCATATTTGGTACACATATTCTGCACCGCCGCCATGGAGATCACCAGCGAGATCTGGGACAGGAAACTGGTGATGCCCAAGGGGAGGAAGCGCTTCATCAGGCCGGGGAACAGGCCAAAGCTGCTCCGCTCCAGCTTCACCGCCTTCATGTGGCACAGATACCACACGGACAGGATGGCGGTGATGATCTGGCCGGTGATGGTGGCCACAGCCGCGCCCATCATGCCCCACTTGAGGACATAGATGCAGATGGGGTCAAAGACGATGTTGAACGCCGCGCCCACCAGGGTAGAGGCCATGGCGAAGGTGGGGCTGCCGTCGGACCGGATGATTGGGTTCATGGCCTGGCCGAACATATAAAACGGCACGCCCAAGGTGATCCAGAAGAAGTATTCCTTGGACAGGGCGAAGGTGTTGTCGTTGACCCGGCCGCCGAACAGGGTCAGGATCGGCTCCTGGAACACCAGATAGGCCGCAGTCAGTAAGATACTGACCAGGATGCACAGCACCACGGCGTTGCCGATGCTCTTGTGGGCATTCTGTTTGTTGTTGGAACCCAGGCTGATGCTGACGAAGGCACAGCAGCCGTCGCCGATCATCACGGCCAGGGACAGGGCCACCACCGTCAGCGGGAACACTACCGTGTTGGCGGCGTTGCCGTAGGAGCCAAGGTAACTGGCGTTGGCGATGAAAATTTGGTCTACGATGTTGTACAGCGCGGCAACCAGCAGGGAAATAATGCAGGGGACGGAGTATTTCCGAATCAGGGTGCCTACCTTTTCCGTTTCCAGAAAGGCGTTGGATTTTTGCTCCATTTTGGTTTCCTCCTCAAAAAATAAAATGCGCCTACGCAAAGCCGGACTTACGCTTTACGCAACACGCATGAAGATACCCCGCCCGGACGAAGCAACCGGGCGAAGCAGGTATAAAATTGTCCGCCCGGTTTCCTCACGAGGGGAAACGCAGGTCAAAAAAGAACAGCGTGGAATGCACAACCGGATTTACGAGTTGAACACTACACGCTGCATGATTATTGTAGCAAGGCGAAGGAAATTTGTCAAACGCATTTTTGCCGATTTTTCTCCCGGAAAAACCGCGTGGTTTTGGTGCTTTTAAGGACTTATCCCTCGCCATTCACCCACGGGCTGGAGGCGCTGGAAAGATAGCCGTCCCCCAGGGCGGCGACCTGGTATTTTGTGCGGTCTGTCCCCGCCTCATCGGTGTAGGTGGTGGTCTCCACGTCCAGGGCTGCCAACACTTCACCGCTGCCATCGGTGACTTCGTAGCCGGTGGCTCCGTCCACCGTCGTCCAGGTCAGGGTCTGACCGTTTTCCGCCACCTCAACCGTCAAAGTGGGCCGCTCCAGCGTTGGGGCGGTCTCGCTCTGCTGGGTGATGGCGTAAGGGGTCTGCTCCGCATCCGCCACGCACTGGCGCAGCAGCGGCAGGTGCAGAGTGGAGAGGGTGGTTTGGGACTTGGACGAAACCGAAGTATCCAGCCGGTCCACCCCGGACAGATCCATGCCGCAGGCGGAGGCCACGCTCATAGCCGCCAGGTAGCGGCCCAGGTCATAGGAGAGGTGTTTGCCGTCCCGGTCCAGGGTGTCCCCCAGGTAGCTGCTGCGGGCGTTCTGGATGGCGGTGCCGGTGGCGATGATGAAGTCTGCCGCGCCGGTGTCCTCCACCTCGGTCTGGACGGCGGCGCAGATTTTTTCGTAGAGGTCCATTTCCCCGGTGAACCGCTTCACGTAGTACCGCTCGGTACACTCCCGCAGGGACCAGGTCATCTGCCAGCCGATTTTAACCGATTCATTGGAGCAATGTTCTCTGGCGAAGTCCGCCAGCTGCGCCACGTAGCTGGTCTCCCCGTGGCGATAGGTGGAGGCCACCCCCGCCTGATAGCTCTGCTGCTGGAAGAAGATGATGTCCCAGTCCTCATCCTCCAGCGCTTCGGACATGGTGGCGCTCTTTTTCGCCAGGGTCTCCCAGCTGCCGTCCCCGTTCTTCCGGTAGGTGTACACCGCTTCGTCGTTTTTGGCGAAGCCCCAGTGGTCAGCCAGAGGGGTGCTGCTGTGGTTCAGATTTGCCACCAGCACCTGATACCCGGCGTCTGTGGCCACTTCGTAGAGGAACTCGGAGGAGTCCACGCTGAAGCTGTTGCCCACCACCAGGATTTTCAGCAGAGTGTCCGGGTCGGCGGCGGCAAGGCGGTAGAGGCTCCCCTCGTCCGGCTCTTCCTCCGGTTCTGCTTCTTCTGTGGAGGCGTCCGCCGCAAAAACCACCGGCTGGGCGGAGTTGTCGCCAGTGCCGTCGGTGGACGCGGAGGAATCCGCCTGTCCCCCGGCGCAGCCGGTCAGCAGCAGGGCGAGGAGCAGCAGCAGCGAAAGGGCGCGCTTCATGGCTGCACCTCCCGCCGGAGGCCGCAGAGGGCGGCGTTGAGCAAAATCGTCACCAGCAGCAGCACCGCCACCCCGAAGATGGTCACGTCGATGGTGTCCAGCAGTCCCGCGATGTCATTCGCACCCAGCCGCAGCCGAACCTCGAAGAACTGGGCCAGCACCGCCAACGAGCAGGCGGTCAGGCTGGCCCCTGCCGCGAGGCCCCGTGAGCGGAGCTTGCCCGCGATGCCCAGCCCGGCGATAACCCAGGCCAGCAGGCCGAAGAATAGAGAAAAGAGCAGCATATGGACCTCCTGACTGTGATTGAAAAATGTAAATAGTTGTCTCTTTGAATTAGCCGTGTTGTTTTAGTGGCTAGTGGCTAGTGATTAGTGGCTAGAAAGAGGGGTTCCACCGCCCCGCTCAAAACAGCAACGTGACCCAGGCGTTCGTAAACAGCAGCTTGTAAAGGATGAATAGAACCCCCAAGTGCAGGGGATAGTAGGCGTAGAAAAACCACTGTCCCCACTTGCCGCCGGGATTCGGCCCCCGCTGACCGTTGTAGAGCAGGATAGGCACCAGCGCCAAAGCTCCATAGGGTTCAATGCCGCCAAAGCACACCGTCAGCTCCACCAGCACGGCAATACACAAATCAACGGGCTTGTTGCGGAAAAAGTAGAACAGCAAAATCAGCAGCACGCCGCCGCCGGAATAATCTGTACAGCAGAAATCCGCCAGCCAGATGCCCGCCAAGGAAAAGACTGCCATCAGCGCCCAGGCCAGCGCCTTTTGCCCCATCGTCAGGGCGGGCGGTTCCCCCTCCTGCGTCCCCGCCGGGGCCAGCACCCAGCCCCGGCTGTGGTCCACCAGCCACACCGTCACCAGGCCGATGGCAAGGGTGAGCATGACGTTTTGGCTGTACCAGCTGGGCCAGAAGCCGTCAACGGCCAGGTCGAAGGGGATGTCTGACACCACCGCCGCAATCAGCAGTCGGAGGGTATACCGCCTGACGCTGTGGGTGTGGAAATAGCCCTCCACCAGCAGAAAGCAGTAAATGGGGAAGGCGATGCGCCCGATGATGCGCATGGGCCAATAAGGTGGGGCGCCGACCAACAGCACCATAGCGGTGTGGTCGATGGTCATGGTGATCAGGGCAATGAGCTTGAGGGTAAAGCCGCTGACGCATTTCCGGCTCTGTAGGGCTGCTTCCATCTGTCTCTCTCCATTCACGATTGAACTAGCACTACTATAACACCTCTGCCGCCGCCGCGCAAGCCTTTTTTCGTCCTGCTTTTTTCAATCTTCCATAGATATTTTCTTTCAAATTGGCTCAACCAATTTATTTGTTCTATATAATTGAAAAGTTTCCGATTTCTCCGAACATTTTCCTGCAAATCTCTTTGATAAATTCTTGACAATCTCAAAAGGATATGCTATATTCACTTTGACCGGTACGCGGAAAAGCACCATATCCCCTGTTTTTTTTCAAAAACCGGTCATCCGTTTCCAACATAGTTAGTTTTTGCTAACTCAACTTTCGGAAATGTCGCTCTCATAACAACGGGGCGGCTAACCACGAATCACAGCAAACCCTGCGCACGAAACCCTGTTTTTCTGTCACATTCAATCTATTTCGTTCCAAACATCAAAAAGGAGTGTTAAAATGACTGATTTCAAACAGTGGGAAGGCTTTGAAGGCCGTATTTGGAAGGAAGAGGTCAACGTCCGCGACTTCATCCAGAAGAACTACGTCCCCTATGACGGCGACGAAGCGTTCCTCGCCGGCCCCACCGAAGCCACCGACAAGCTCTGGGGCGCGCTCCAGAAGCTCCAGAAGGCCGAGCGCGCCAAGGGCGGCGTACTGGACTGCGAGACCGAGGTGGTCTCCAGCCTGACCGCCTACGGCCCCGGCTATATCGACGAGTCCCTGAAGGACCTGGAGCAGGTGGTGGGCATCCAGACCGACAAGCCCCTGAAACGGGCCTTCATGCCCTACGGCGGCATCAAAATGGCAGTCCAGGCCGCCGAGACCTACGGCTACACCGTCAACCCGGAGCTGAAAAAAATCTTCACCCAGTATATGACCACCCACAATGACGCGGTTTTCTCCGCCTACACCCCGGAAATGCGCGCCGCCCGCAAGACCCATGTTGTCACCGGCCTGCCCGACACCTACGGCCGGGGCCGTATCGTGGGCGACTACCGCCGCATCGCCCTGTACGGCATTGACTACCTCATCAAAGAGAAGGAGCGGGACAAGCTGAACTGTGGCTGCGGCAACATGTACGACGAGGTCATCCGCCTGCGGGAGGAAATTCAGAAGTAAATCAACGCCTTGAAGGGCATGAAGGAAATGGCCAAGCTTTACGGCTTCGACATCTCCCAGCCCGCCGCCAACGCCAAAGAAGCCTGCCAGTGGCTGTACTTCGGCTACCTGGCCGCCGTCAAGACCCAGAACGGCGCGGCCATGAGCGTGGGCCGCATCTCCACCTTCCTGGACATCTACTTCGAGCGGGACCTGAAAAACGGCGCGCTCACCGAGCGCGAGGCCCAGGAGATCATCGACCACATGACCATGAAGTTCCGCATGGTCAAGTTCGCCCGCATCCCCTCCTACAACCAGCTCTTCTCCGGCGACCCCACCTGGGCCACTCTGGAGGTGGGCGGCATCGGTATGGACGGCCGCAGCATGGTCACCAAGACCGACTTCCGTTTCCTGCACACCCTGGAGAACATGGGCCCCTCCCCGGAACCCAACCTGACGGTGCTGTACTCCTCCCAGCTGAATGAGAACTTCAAAAAGTATGCCGCTAAAATCTCCGTCAACACCAGCTCCATCCAGTACGAGAACGACGACGTGATGAAACCAGTTTGGGGCGACGATTACTCCATCTGCTGCTGCGTCTCCGCCACCCAGACCGGCAAGGAAATTCAGTTCTTTGGCGCCCGCGCTAACCTGGGGAAAACGCTTCTCTACGCTATCAACGGCGGCTTCGACGAGAAGCACCGCATCCAGGTTGGTCCCAAGACCGCGCCCATCACCAGCGAGTACCTGGACTATGACGAGGTCATCGAAAAGTACGAGTTCTGGTTGGACTGGCTGGCGGACATCTACGTCAACGTGCTGAACCTCATCCACTATATGCACGACAAGTATTATTACGAAGCCAGTCAGATGGCCCTCATCGACACCGACGTGCGCCGCACCTTCGCCACCGGCATCGCCGGGTTCTCCCACGTTATCGACTCCCTCAGCGCCATCAAGTACGCAAAGGTGAAGGTCATCCGGGATGAGGACGGAATCTCCAAGGACTTCGAGGTCGAGGGCGACTTCCCCAAGTACGGCAACGACGACGACCGGGCAGACGAAATCGGCATCTGGGTGCTGAAAACCTTCCTGGAGAAGATCAAGCGCCGCCACACCTACCGGGACAGCGAACCCACCACCTCCATCCTGACCATCACCTCCAACGTGGTTTATGGCGAGGCCACCGGTGCAATGCCCAACGGACGCGCCGCCTACACCCCCTTCGCTCCCGGCGCTTCGCCCTCCTACGGCGCGGAGGAGAACGGCCTGCTGGCCTCCCTGAACAGCGTCGCCAAAATCCCCTATCACTGGTCCCTGGACGGCATTTCCAACACCCAGACCATCAACCCCGACGCGCTGGGCCACTCCGCCCAGGAGCGCACCGGCAACCTGGTGCAGGTGCTGGACGGCTACTTTGACCAGGGTGCTCACCACCTGAACGTCAACGTCTTTGGCAAGGAAAAGCTGCTGGACGCTATGGAACACCCGGAGAAGGAGGAGTACGCCAACTTCACCATCCGCGTCTCCGGCTACGCCGTCAAGTTCATCGACCTGACCCGGAAACAGCAGCTGGACGTCATCGCCCGGACCTGCCACGGTTCGCTGTAAGAAAAAACATCCCCACGGGCAGGCGGGTTTTCCGCCTGTCCCCCAGGGACATCCCACAACCCCCGCAGAGGCGCATTTCGCGCCTCTGCGCCTGCATTTATTTGAGAGGAATCACTTCTATGTTGATCGACCCGCAAACCATCGGTCATGTTCACTCGTTAGAAACCTTCGGCCTGGTAGACGGCCCCGGCGTGCGCTTTGTGGTCTTTTTGCAGGGCTGTCGGATGCGGTGTCAGTACTGCCATAACCCGGAGACCTGGGCCACCGGCGGCGGCACCGAGTGGACGGCACAGGCGCTGTTCCAGCGGGTGTGGCGCTACCGGAACTACTGGGGCAAGCAGGGAGGCGTCACCGTCAGCGGCGGGGAACCGCTGTTACAGCTGGACTTTCTCACCGCGTTTTTCACCCTGGCAAAAGAGAAGGGTGTTCACACGGTACTGGACACCGCCGGGAACCCTTTCACCAGAGAGGAACCCTTTTTCAGCCGATTTCAACAGCTGATGGAGGTCACAGACCTGGTCATGCTGGACCTGAAACACACCGACCCCGCCGCCCACAAACGTTTGACCGGCTGGGACAACGGCAACATCCTGGACATGGCCCGGTATCTCTCTGACATCGGCAAGCCCATGTGGGTGCGCCGGGTGCTGGTGCCCGGTTTCACCGACGACCCGGCGGAGCTGACCCGGCTGAGAGCCTTCCTGGACACCCTGCGCACCGTGGAGCGGGTGGAAATCCTCCCTTACCACACCCTGGGGACCTTCAAGTGGGACAACCTGGGTATCCCCTACCCCCTGGAGGGCGTTCCCACCCCCACTGGGGAGCAGGTGGCCCAGGCGGAACATCTGCTTGGCATCGAAAAAGACTGACGCCGCTAAAACGTCGTTTTAAATCCGAAAACACCCCCATCTGTGGTTAGGATGGGGGTGTTTTTCAGGTTGATATAATGGGAAAGCCACGTTTTTTGCCATTGGCTTGATGGTTTTCCACGCTCCGAACGGCAGCCGAGGCCGCAACCCCGGACTGCCGCCGGAAAAAACAAAAAGCGCCGGGCAGAGAATTACTTCCATACACGGCGCACAGACACATCGGTCAGGAGGTGCGTTTGGGGCAACAACCATCTGTACCTAACCCACACAAGCACAATTCACCACTTGCGAAAAGGGCGGATTACACCTATAATGAGTAAGGTGCGATGCGGTTTTGTCGTTATGTATGGTGGTCGGTTCACCTGCATAGGCTGCCGGGCGCGGCAACACCCGGCAGCTATCGCACTATTTTGTTTTTCCAACGTTCAGTATAGCAGAATGTGGGAGAATTGACAAGCCTTTTTCTGTACTATTTTTGTATCTCTGTTTTTGCACAGAATGAGCCATTTTTGTCCCAAAAGCACGTTATTTTTGCCCCTTTCCTGTGGCTGCTGGTCGGGGCTGCCGCACCTGTTTGGTCAGCAACCTGCCCGGCATCGTGGCATAACTGACAGCAAAGGCGTCCCGTGGACTTTTCCACAGGACGCCTTGTTTTTGTGTGTCAGAAGTGGTTTTTCAGGGGGAAGCTGTGCATTCCGCAGGGGACAGAGCGCCTCCTCCCTCGCAGAATTGCACATTGCTCCTTGCAAATTGCGAATTAGTACGCCACGCCCCAGACGACCATTTTCTTGGCGGGTTTGCCGCAGATGGGGCAGACATCGCCCAAATGCTCCTGCTCGAAGGGCATACAACGGCTGGACACGCCCGCCAGCTCCTTCATGGCGATCTCACAGGCTTCGTCGCCGCACCACATGGTCTTGGCGAAGCAGGTGTGCTTCTCCATGGCGGCCTTCACATCCTCCACCTTGGTGAAGGCAAAGGTGTTCTCCTCCAGCCGCTGTTTGGCGGACTCGTACAGGTTGTCGTGGACCTCCACCAGCAGGGCCTGTACCTTCTCCTCCAGCTGCTCCAGGGGGACGAAATACTTCTCTCCGGTGTCCCGCCGGGCGATGACGCACTGGTTCTTCTCCATGTCCTTGGGGCCGATTTCCACCCGCAGGGGAACGCCCTTCATCTCGTACTCGGCGTACTTCCAGCCGTTGGACTGGTCGGAGTCGTCGGTTTTCACCCGCAGGCCCAGGGCCTTGATGCGCTGCTCCAGCGCATACGCCGCGTCCAGCACGCCCTCCTTGTGCTGGGCCACGGGGATGACCACTACCTGGATGGGGGCGATGGCGGGCGGCAGCACCAGACCATTGTCGTCGCCGTGGGTCATGATAACCGCGCCGATGAGCCGGGTAGAAGCACCCCAGGAGGTCTGATAGGGGTATTGCAGGGTGTTGTCCCGCCCGGCGAAGGTCACGTCATAGGCGCGGGAGAACTTGTCCCCGAAGTAGTGGCTGGTGCCGGACTGGAGGGCCTTGCCGTCCTTCATCATGGCCTCGATGGTGTAGGTGGCCTCGGCCCCGGCGAACTTCTCCTTGTCCGTCTTGCGGCCTTTCAGCACCGGCATAGCCAGAGCGTCCCGGCAGAAGTCGGCGTAGCAGTTCAGCTGCTGCTCGGTCTCGGCCTCGGCTTCGGCGGCAGTCTCGTGGATGGTGTGACCCTCCTGCCACCAGAACTCACGGGAGCGCAGGAAGGGGCGGGTGCTCTTCTCCCAGCGCACCACGCTGCACCACTGGTTGTACAGCATGGGCAGCTCCCGCCAGGAGTGGAGGGTATGCGCCCAGTGGTCGCAGAACATGGTCTCAGAGGTGGGGCGGATCGCCATCCGCTCCTCCAGCTGGTCGCTGCCGCCCATGGTGACCCAGGCGGCCTCCGGTGCGAAGCCTTCCACCAGCTCGCCCTCTTTTTTCAGCAGGCTTTCGGGGATCAGCACCGGCATGGCCACGTTCTGGTGGCCGGTCTCCTTGAACTTTCCGTCCAGGATGTTGGTCATGTTCTCCCAGATGGCGTAGCCGTAGGGCCGCAGGATCATAAAGCCCTTGACGCTGGCGTAGTCCACCAGCTCCGCCTTCAGGCAGATGTCCGTATACCACTGGGCGAAGTCCTCGCTCATGGAGGTGATCGCCTTCACCTGTTTCTTGTTTTTCGCCATTTCTCGTTCATCCTTTCCTCTGTTTCCCCGCATATGGGGCGTTTGGCAATGAAAAAAGGACATCCTCTGCCGTCCCTCGAAGGACGGGAGCGAATGTCCCGCGGTACCACCTTGCGTTTGCCCCCGCCTCGCGGTGGGAGCCTTAGTGAGTAAAAAAGCCTGTCGGCTTTTTAGCTTTTAGCCGTTAGCTATTAGCTGTTAGTGCCTGGCTTTTGGCTGACAGCTCATCAAATGGGCTGATATAAAGGAAAACCAATAAAGCTCTTTACCCTCGCGCTGTAACGGGCGCACCCGGCGCGGCTTCCGGGCAATCTGCCCCTGTGCCGCGTGGCTCGGAAGTGGGTTCGGTGTCCCGTTGGAGGGCCTCGCACCGTCCGGCCCCTCTCTTTGCCGCTGGAAAACGCCTACTGTTCTTCGTCACAGCCTGTCGCATATTGATTTGTATTATATACGATGTCCAAAGAACTGTCAACCGTTGGTTTGGGGAGAAAAGCCCACAAAAAAGGGGACGCGCCAGGCACGTCCCCTAAAAAACGTCGTTTCGATGTCAGCGGCGGTTGCTCCGCTTCCAGATGTGCATTTTCTCCGCGCTGGCGATCAGCTCGTCCCGGAAGTCGGGGTGGGCGATGGAAATCAGCGCCTCGGCCCGCTGCCAGGAGGACAGGCCCTTCAAATTGACCAGGCCGTATTCCGTGACCACATACATGGTGTTGGCGCGGGTGTCGGTGACGATGGAGCCGTTGTCCAGAGTGGGCTTGATGCGGCTGTGCAGCACCCCGTCCCGGCTCTTGAAGGTGGAGGACATGCAGATGAAGCTCTTGCCGCCCTTGGAGAGGTACGCGCCCAGCACGAAGTCCAGCTGTCCGCCTGCGCCGGAGATGGGCTTGATGCCGGCGGATTCGGCATTCACCTGGCCGTAGAGGTCGATGTCCACGGCATTGTTGATGCTGATGAAGTTGTCGATGGCGGAGATGGTGCGCACGTCGTTGGTGTAATCCACCGGGGCGGACATGCAGGCGGGGTTGTTGTCCAGGTAGTCATAGAGCTTCTTGGTGCCCGCGCCGAAGGCGTAGACCTGGCGGCCCTTGTCGATGGGCTTCCGGGCGCCGGTGATCTTGCCCGCCTTGGCGATGTCCACAAAGCCGTCTACGTACATCTCGGTGTGAACGCCCAGGTCCTTCAAATCGGACTTGGCAATCAGGGACCCCACGGCGTTGGGCATACCGCCGATGCCCAGCTGGAGGCAGGCTCCGTCGGGGATCTCGTTGACGATGAGCTTTGCCACGGCCTCGTCCACGGGGGTAGCGGCGGCGGAACCCATCTCAGCGATGGGAGGGTTGTCCCCCTCGACCACCATGTTGACCTGGGAGATGTGGATGCCCTCCTGGAACCCGCCCAGGCACCGGGGCATATTCTGGTTGACCTCCACGATGATGACCTCCGCCCGCTCGCAGACCGCCGCCATGTGGGAGGCGCTGGGGCCGAAGCTGAAATAGCCGTGTTCATCCATGGGGGAGACCTGGAACATGGCTACCCGGCTGGGGCAGTCGATTTCCCGGTTGTAGCGGGGCAGCTCGGAGTAGCGGATGGGGGCGTAGAAGGCGAAACCCTTGTTGACCGCCTTGCGCTCGATGCCGCCCATGTGCCAGCTGTTCCAGGTCAGGCGGCTGGCGGGGTCGTCGATTTTGAAAATTTCCGGCTCCCACATGAGGATGCCGCCCCGGAAGTTGATGTCCTCCAGCTGGTCCATGCGCTTGGCCATGGCCTTGTCCAGCGCCACGGGGGTGGTGACGGTCCAGCCGTAGTCCACCCAGTCGCCGCTGCGGACGCACTTGACCGCCTCGTCCGCCGTGGTCAGCTTGCTCTGATAAAGTGCCTGATAATCCATAAGAGAAACCTCCTGCTGATGGAATATGAAATCCTGTCCTGTGTTCGCCGGTGACCGGTGGGGCCAGACCGTCATAGGATACTGGGGCGGCCTCCCGGTTCGTTGTTGTCCATTCCATTATAACGCAGTCGTGTTGAAATGGGAAGAGGGACTTTGTTATTTTTTTCACAAAATTATGCCGCCGGTTTTCGACAAATTTCTTGTTTGTCGCGCCATGTTTTGGTATACTAGTTGGAAAGGGAGCGTCAGCCGCCTTTTGGGGCAAGCTAAGGCGGCGTGGTAGCCTTGTGTGTCCCGTTGGCTCTATGAAAGTGAACTGTAATCAGGGTGGAGAGTGGAGAAAAGTATGGGCGAGTTTACCTTGTCTGGGAACGTCTATTTTGACGGTGTTTCCCAGCCGGTGCTGCTGGTGAAAGACAAAAAAATCAAATATTACAATCCGGCGGCCCAGGCCCTTTTTCGCGCCTGCGCCCTCCCTCTGGCGGAGGGGGAGCGGCCTCCCGTGCCGCTGCCCGACGGAGACGGCGTGTCGGCGGAGCTGACCATGGACGGAGCGCGCTGGACCGTCCGCAGCCGGGGGGTGGGAGACGACGGCGTTCTCTGCCTGTTTGAGCGGGTCGGGGACGGCACACTCTCCCCTCAGCGGGTGCGGGAGCTGGCTGTACAGCTGCGGCGGCTGCTGGGGCCGCTGAACGCCTCCATCGAGACGCTGCAAAGCACCCTGGTGGAGACGGAGCAGCACCGCAACGAAAAATGGATCTCCTATCTGAACCACAGCCAGCACAAGCTGCTCCGGCTGGTGGACAATCTGGATTTTTACAGCCAGAGCGACGACGACCTGGCCATTCTCTACCCCTCCACTCCGCTGGAGCTGACGGGATTTTGCCGGGAGATGGAGCACCTGCTGGACTACCTGCTGGGGCAGATCGGCTGCCGCTTCGTTTACCGGGAGGAGACGGCCAACGCAACAGTATGGGTCAACGAGTACCTGCTGCGCAGGCTGCTCTACAATCTGACCACCAACGCCCTGGGGCAGAAAGGGGAGCTGGTGCTGACCCTGCGCGTCGCGGGAGGTCGGGCGACGCTGACCCTGGCGGACAGCGCCGGAGGCATCTCACCGGAGAAGCTGGAGCAGGCTTTCACCCCGGAGGCAGACCGGTTGCTGGCCGATGGTTCGCCGGACGGCTTCGGGCTGGGACTGCCCATCTGCCGCCGGATCGCCCATTTCTTCGGCGGAACGCTGCTGCTGGCTCCCGCCGGAGAGGGAACGGCAGTCACCCTGTCTCTGCCCCTGTGTTCCGCCTCTCAGCGCGACCTGCTCCGGGACGAGGGCATCTTCGACCCGGCCCAGAATTACAGCCAGGTCCTCACTGAGCTGAGCGGGGTGCTGCCTGCCCGGTGCTACGGACAGGAGACAGTGTTTTAAGCGGTGTGCCGCCGCGTCTTGTAGACAACAATGATTAAAGGAAAACATCCCGTGGAGGGTTCCACGGGACGTTTTTCTCTTTTGGGGCGCTTTTTGTGCAGTTTCTAGCGAAATCTGTTATCTGCGCCCACTGTGCTTTTGGGGCCTTACAACAGTACGACCTGCCAGACGTTTACTTCATCTCCAGCGTCATTTGCTCCTCGCCCTTGTCCTCCGGCTTCAACAGTGCGCCGGTGGCGGGGATGTTCCTGGCCCGGTAGCGGGCCAGATTGACGATGCCGCTCTCCGCCGCAGACAGGACCTTGCTGAGTTGATACTTGGGTTTGAGGGTCAGCACCGCCACGCCCTGGGTGGTGCGGGTGGCCTTGGGGGTCAGGGCGACGGTGTTGAACAGCAGCGCCCGGTTTTCCGTGGAGAACACCGCCAGCTCTGTATCCTCCGTCAGCAAAAACGCCGCTTTCAGGGGGGATTTGTCGGAGTAAGCGCCGGTCAGCCGCCGCCGGTTGGTGACGGTGCGGTACTTCTCCAGTTCCACACGGGCGGCCTTGCCGTTCTCGAAGAAGAAGAGCAGGGTGCCGGAGTAGTCCCCCGGCAGGCAGGCCCACACCACGTTCTCCCCCTCGTCCATGCCCAGGCGGGAAGGCAGGTACTCGCCCAGCACACTGGCCTTGCTGTCGGCAAAATCGTTGAGCCGGGCCTTGTAGCACTGCTGCCGGTCGGTGAAGAACATGATCTCCTGGCTGCTGGTGGTCTCCCAGTACTGGCTGGGACCGTCCCCCTCCTTGTACTTCTGCTCCCCGGACATCCGCAGGGATTGGGGGGTGATTTTCTTGAAATACCCCTGCTGGGACAGGAACACATGGACAGGGTTGTCCGGCACGTCCTCCGTCTCCTCCGGCACGTCCTCCTGGTAGTCGTAGACGATTTCCGTCCGCCGGGGCACGGCGTACTTCTTTTTGACCGCTTGCAGCTCGCCGGTGATGATCTTCTTCACCCGCTGGGGGTTGTCCACCACGTCCTGGAGGTCGTCGATCTCCTGTTGGAGCTGGTCCACCTCGTTGGTGCGGCGGAGAATATACTCCTGGTTGATGTTCCGCAGTTTGATTTCCGCCACGAACTCCGCCTGCACCTGGTCGATGCCGAAGCCGATCATCAGATTTGGAATGACCTCCGCCTCGGTGGGGGTCTCCCGGATGATTTTGATGGCCTTGTCGATGTCCAGCAGAATCTTCCGCAGGCCCAGCAGCAGGTGGAGCTTCTCCCGCTTTTTCGCCATGTCGTAACTGGCCCGGCGGCGGACGCACTCCATCCGCCAGGCGATCCACTCGTCCAGAATCTCCCCCACGCCCATGACGCGGGGATTGCCGTTGATGAGGATGTTGAAGTTACAGGGGTAGGCGTCCTGGAATGGGGTCAGCTTGCACAGCTTCGCCATCAGCTTTTCCGGGTCCACGCCCCGTTTCAGGTCGATGGCCAGTTTCAGGCCGGAGAGGTCGGTCTCGTCCCGCATGTCGGTGATTTCCCGAATCTTTCCGGCTTTCACCAGGTCGGCCACCTTGTCCATAATGGCCTCAATGGTGGTGGAGTAGGGGACCTCGTAAATCTCAATCAGGTTTTCCGCCTTGACGTAGCGCCAGCGGCCCCGGACCTTCAAAGAACCCCGCCCGGTGCGGTAGACCTGCTCCAGCGCCTTCTGGTCGTAGAGCAGCTGGCCGCCGGTGGGGAAGTCCGGCGCTTTCAGGGTGGCGAACAGGTCGGACTTGGGATTTTTCATCCGGGCGATGGCGGCGTCGCAGACCTCCCCCAAGTTGAACCCGCAGATGTTGGAGGCCATGCCCACGGCAATGCCCTGGTTGGCGGAGACCAGCACGTTGGGGAAGGTGGTGGGCAGCAGCGTCGGCTCTTTCAGCTGGCCGTCGTAGTTATCCACAAAGTCCACGGTGTCCTTGTCGATGTCCCGGAAAAACTCCTGACAGATGGGGTCCAGCCGGACCTCAGTGTAACGCGAGGCGGCGTAGGCCATATCCCGTGAGAACACCTTGCCGAAGTTGCCCTTGGAGTCTACCGGCGGGTGGAGCAGCGCCCCATAGCCCCGGGAAAGGCGCACCATGGTCTCATAAATGGCGGCGTCGCCGTGGGGGTTCAGCTTCATGGTGGAGCCAACCACGTTGGCGGACTTGGTGCGGTTGCCCCCCAGCAGGTGCATTTGGTACATGGTGTACAACAGCTTTCGGTGGCTGGGCTTGAAGCCGTCGATTTCCGGAATGGCCCGGCTGATAATGACGCTCATGGCGTAGGGCATATAGTTGATTTCCAGCGTCTCGGTGATGGGCTGCTCCAGCACCTCGGCGTGGAGGCCCTTGACGTTTTCGTTGTTGGTGGGTTTGGGTGCGGTGTCTTTTTTGCGTCTTGCCATAACTTACCTCAGTCTAAAAACAATTCTTCTCTTCTTCAAATTCATCACAGTATATCACACCCAGGCCGCCCTCGCAAGACAAAAACACAGCGCGGAGATTCCAAAAAACCTCCGCGCTGTGTCAACCCCTCCGCCACCGCCTAAAGGCGGCGGCCCTCCTCCGCCGTCAAGCGGCACTTCCGGGGCTTTACCCCTCCCTGCCCTTTCAGGGGAGGCAAGGGGGCTAGTTTTTGTCGTTTGTTGCCGCTTTTGTTCGGCAGATGAGAGATTTTTCTGTAAAAACTCTCTCTAGCCACTAGCCATTCGTTCAGCGCCACAAAGCTAAGAGCTAATAGCTAAAAGCCAATGGCTCTGTTACAGGCTGGCCTTGGCGACCTGCACCAGCTGAGTGAAGGCGGCCTTGTCGTTGACGGCCATCTCAGAGAGCATTTTGCGGTCGATGGAAACGTTGGCCAGCTTCAGGCCGTGCATAAAGGTGGAATAGTTGATGCCGTTCTGCTTGCAGGCGGCGCTGATACGGGTGATCCACAGGCGGCGGAAGTCGCGCTTCTTCAGGCGGCGGCCGGTGTAGGCGTAGGTCAGGGACTTCATGACGGCCTGGTTCGCCATCTTGTAGTGCTTGCTCTTGGCGCCCCAGTAGCCCTTGGCCATCTTGAGGACCTTATTTCTTCTCTTGCGCGTCATCATTGCGCGTTTGACTCTTGCCATTTCAGTTGCCTCCTATCGACTTATTTGTAAGGGATCATCTTGCGGATGGTATCGCTGTTGGTCACGTCCGCATAGGCGCCCTTGCGGAGGCCTCTCTTACGCTTGGTGGTTTTCTTGGTCAGGATGTGGCTGGCGTAGGCGTGGGAACGCTTGACCTTGCCGTTTTTGGTGAGATTGAATCTCTTTTTCGCACCGCTGTGCGTTTTCATCTTAGGCATGGTGAAAGACTCCTTTCGTTGGTGGCAGCTGCGTTATTTTTTCTCAGGCGAGCGGCGGTTGTCGCGCCGGGCCGCGCCTTTGGAGGCGGCGTCCTTGGACGCCTTGGGGGAGAGCAGCATGGTCATATGGCGGCCATCCAGGACGGGCTTGCGGTCCATCACGGCGATCTCCTCGCTCTCCGCGGCGAAGCGGCGCAGCAGCTTCTCGCCGATGTCGGTGTGGGCCATTTCACGGCCCCGGAAGCGGACAGTGACCTTGACGCGGTTGCCCTCGTTCAGGAACTTATGGGCGTTGCGGAGTTTGGTGTTGAAGTCGCCCACATCGATGCTGGGGGACATCCGAATCTCCTTGATTTCAACCACGTGCTGGTTCTTTTTCGCTTCTTTTTCCCGCTTGGACTGCTCGAAGCGGAACTTGCCGTAGTCCATGATTTTGCACACAGGGGGGACGGCCTTGGGAGAGATCTTGACCAGGTCCAGACCGGCCTTCTGCGCCTCCTGCAACGCGGCGCGGGAGGACATGATACCCATCTGCTGGCCGGTAGAGGAAATCAGGCGAACCTCTTTGTCGCGGATCTCCTCATTGATCTGATGAGACATACTGCTAATACGAAAACACCTCCAGAATAAAATCAAAACGGATACCGAAACGGTATCCGCGCAAACCACACCCACCCGAAACCAGCCGGGTGAGAAGGACTAGCGTTATTGACCACTGCGCCCAGGCGCAGAAGGTGAGGAACCGTTCCTGCTTTGTTTTGCGTAGCTATTATACCAGCGGAAATTTCGCCTGTCAAGGGGAATATTCGGTTTTTTTGCCGCGAAAACCCCTCCGCCCACCGGCGGAGGGGCAAAAGACAGGATGGCGTGGTCAGACGGATTTCACGTACCGCCGCTCGTACTTGTAAATCAGCCGAACGCCGATGATGGACAGCAGCAGCCCCGCCACTGCCCAAACCAGGAGCCAGTTCAGCAGCGGGGTCTTACCGTAGAGCATGGAGTTGCGCAGCTGGGTGATGATATAGCAGGTGGGGTTGAGCCGGATCAGGGCGTACTGAGCGATCCCCTCCAGCTGCTTCTCCGGGTTGTAGAAGATACCGGACAGGTAGAACATCAGCCGCAGCAGCACCCGGATGATGTTGGACAGATCCTCGATATACACGCCGCCGTGGAGCAGCACGCAGCTCAGCCCGAAAGTCAGCAGGAACAGAAGCAGCAGGTAGGGCACCACCCACAGCACCTTGGGGGTCCATGGCACCCGGTAAATCAGCATAGTGATAAACACCAGGCCGAAGCCGATGAGCATTTTAAAGCCCTGCACCATCATGTTGGCCAAAATCAGGATAAACTTGGGCAGATAGACCTTGGACAACACCGGCTGATACCGTTTGACCAATTTAACGCTTTGGTTGACGCACCGGTCAAAAAACTGCCAGGTGGTGTAGCCGATGAAGATGAAGGCACACAGATAGTCCTGGCTCCTGCCAAAGACGATGGTGTAAACAAAGGTGTAGACCAGCATGAACAGCAGCGGGTCTAAAATCCACCACAACCAGTTCAGGAAGGAACCGGCCACCTCGTCTTTCAGCTGCGCTCTGGCCGAATAGAGGATGTAGCGCCAGTATTTGTGTACGTCTTTTAGAAACCGGATCATAGCTTCGCTCCCTTACCGGCGTCTCCGCCGCATGGCTTTCCGCCCACAGTATACCACAGGATAGCTCCAGCGTCAAACGCCCACCGTTTCCCGCTGCTGGCTGGCCCGGACGTTGGGCTTTTCCCCCAGAATGATCTCCAGCGCCCGCTGGCTGGCGTGGCCGTCGTCAAAGGGGCTGGACTTCTGGCAGAAGGTCTCGTACTGCTCCGCCCACTGGCTGCTGTCGGCCAACTGCGCGGGAATGGCCCGGAGCAGTTCGTCCTCCGTCTCCACGATGGGGCCGGGCAGCTCGTCCAGACCGATGTAAAAGCCCCGGATGTCGTCCCGGTAGGCGGCCAGGTCGTACATATAGAACAGCATGGGTTTGCGGAGGTTGGCATAGTCGAAGAACACCGAGGAGTAGTCGGTGATGAGCAGGTCGGCGGCCAGGTACAGGTGGTTGATGTCGGGGTAGCTGGAGACATTGTAGACAAAGCCCTCGTAGGCGGCGAAGTCGAACTGGCTGGCCACCAGGTAGTGGGCGCGGAACAGCACCACGATGTCCTCCCCCAGCTCCTGGCGCAGACGCTGGAAGTCCAGTCCCAGCTTGTAGCTGTAGCCGTTGGCGTCATCGTGCTGGTTGTCCCGCCAGGTGGGGGCATAGAGGACGATTTTTTTGCCGCTGATCTCCTCCGGTGTAATGTGAAGCCGGGCCTTGATGTCGTCCACATCGGCCTGGGTGTGGTTCAGCAGAAAATCGTTCCGGGGGTAGCCCTGCTCCAAAATGGTGTTCTCCTTGCCGGTGGCGGTCAGGTTCCAGGCGGAGGCGAACTTCTCCGAGCAGTAGGGAGAGGGGGAGATAATGTATTTGAACTTGGCGGAGTCCAGGTCGTATTTCCGCTGGATCTCCTTAGAGGTGTTCATCACATTGCCTCCGGCGGTGATGTCGTAGCCCAGCCGTTTCAACGGGGTGCCGTGCCAGCACTCCACATAGGTCTGGTCCTCCTTGGGCCAGACGTGGTCGCTGACCCGGTAGTTGAAGATCCAGTACCCAGCGGAGGCCATGGCCCGCTCGTACTCTTTGGAGGCCCAGCGGACAATGGTGGTGTTGCGGTTGTCCTCCAGCCAGCGGAAATTATCCGGTTCCCGGAAAATCCAGACAAAGCGGTAGTCCGCGTACTTCTCCTCCGTGAGCATATATTCATAAATGGCCTTGGGGCTGTCAGAATAGCCCTTGCCGGAGAAGGTGCAGAACACCACCAGCTTTTTGTCCACCGTCAGCCCCCGGGTGTGGACCCAGTAGTGAAAATGGCGGTAGGCGAACAGACAGCGGCGGTACACCCGCCGCAGGGGAGGGCAGGCTTTGGCCACGTTGTAGGCGGTGGTTTTGATGGCTTTTTTTATGTTCATAGTGTCTCACCTGTTTTTTTATGTGTAAACGCTCAAACCTGTGCCGATTCCTCCACCTGACGCAGTTCGGCGGGAATGTGCTCCAGCAGGAACTCGGTGATGGCGGCAGTGTTGTCCTGGTCGGCGGTCTGGATGTACTTGGCCCGGAACCGCTCCAGCGCGTCCAGGTCGTAGTTTCCGGCGCGAATCTTCTCCATCATCCCGGCGGCGTCCACGGAGACGGCCCCCGGCAGTTCCTTGCTGGGGTCGATGTTCAGCCCCTGGTTGTACTTGTACGCCTCGTAGTCAAAGAGGTAGAAATACACCGGCTTGTGGAGCAGGCTGGCCTCCAGGGAAGATGCGGAGTAGTCGGTGATGACGCCGTCGCAGACCTTCATTAAATCATAAGTAGACCAGCCCTTGCCGGGACGGTTGCCCCGTGGGACGTGGAAATTGGAGAGGGGATGGGGCTTGACCAGCAACGCCAGTTCATCCATCCCGGCGGCAGCATGGAGCATCTGTTCGGTGCCCTCGTCGATTCCGTCCCGGAAGGTGGGCAGGTAGAGCATCAGCTTTTTGCCCCGCAGGTCGGGCCGCTGCTGCAAAAACTTTTCCCGCAGACCGGGGGCCGGACGCTGGATGTAGTCCACGCGGGGCATCCCCAACACCAGAATTTTCTCCGGCACGGTGTGGAACGCCTCCACATAAATGGCTTTGGTGGCCTGGGAGGTGCAGAGGATATAGTCGTAATTTTTGTGCATACACATCTGCTCCGCCATCTGGCTGGTGCGGCCGTTGGGGGTGTCCAGGCACTGATAGCTGAACCGCTTGACCGCGCCAATGGCATGCCAAATCTGCACCACCGTCAGGCTCTTTTTGTGGGGCAGCACACACAGCTGGATGGAGTAGGTGTCCGTCACCGCGACGGAGGCGGTGGCGATGTGGTAGAGGCTTTTCAGCATCATCCAACAATAGGAGGGGATGTTGACCTGTTTGGTCATTTTGCGGCAGAAGTAGACCACCTCTGTCTCCGGGGAGCGGCGCTTGATTTCCTCCTCCAGCAGGCGGAAGTCCACCGGCGGGGTGTCGGATTCCCGGGAGAGCATGACCACCTTGTTCTGGGCTTTCAGGGGCATAAAAAACAGGTAGAGGAAACGCAGGCCCCACCTTGCAATCAGCAGAAAAAATCCCATCGGCTCCCATCCTTTCCCCTGTTTGTTTTCAGGCTGTGTCGTTTCTATTTTTATACCATACAAACACCGGTTTTTCAATATGATTTCGCTGGAAAAACGGCAAACAGGCCGAAAAGCGCCGCCCTGTCAAAAAGCAGGGCGGCGGGAAGCTCTATTTCAGAAGTTACTTCGCCCAGTTGCCGGTGGCCTCGGCGGTCAGGTAAGCGTTGATGAACCCGTCCAGGTCGCCGTCCATGACGGCGTTGATGTTGCTGGTCTCGTAGGCGGTGCGCATGTCCTTGACCATCTGGTAGGGCATAAAGACATAGGAGCGAATCTGGCTGCCCCACTCGATTTTCATCTGCACGCCCTTCAGGTCGGAAATTTTCTCCGCGTGGGCCTGCATTTGCAGCTGCACCAGCTTATCCCGGAGCATCCGGTAACAGGTGTCCTTGTTCTGGAACTGAGAGCGCTCCTGCTGGCTGGACACCACAATGCCGGTGGGCTTGTGGATGAGCCGGACGGCGGAGGAGGTCTTGTTGATGTGCTGGCCGCCTGCGCCGGAGCTGCGGAACACCTGCATTTCCACGTCCTCGGGGCGGATGTCCACCTCTACGTCGTCGGGCAGGTCGGGCATGACCTCCACTGCGGCGAAGGAGGTCTGCCGCCGGGCGTTGGCGTCGAAGGGGGAGATGCGCACCAGACGGTGGACGCCGTGTTCGCTGCGGAGGTAGCCATAGGCGTTCTCGCCGGAGATCATCAGCGTGGCGGTCTTGATGCCCGCCTCATCGCCGTCCTCGTAGTCCAGCGTCTCACACTTGAAGCCCCGGCGGTCCGCCCAGCGCTGGTACATGCGGAACAGCATGGCGGCCCAGTCCTGGGCCTCGGTGCCGCCGGCCCCCGCGTGGATGGAGAGCATACAGTCGTTGTGGTCGTACTCCCCCCGGAACAGGGTGGACAGCCGGGCGGACTCGATGTCCGCTTCCAGCGCGGCGTAGGTGGACTCCAATTCGTCCAGCAGCTCGTCGTCGTCCTCCTCTAGGCCCATTTCGCACAGGACCAGCAGGTCCTCCACAGTGGAGAGGCGCTTGTTCTGGGCCTCGATTTTGTCCTGGAGGTTCTTAATGCGCTGGGAGACCTTCTGGGCCTTTTCCATGTTGGACCAGAAATCCTCCGCCGCGCTCTGGGCCTGGAGCAGGTCCAGCTCCTGCTCGGCGGCCTCCAGCCCCAGGGACTTGCCCAGGTCCTCCAGCACCGGGGACAGATTGTGGAGTTTTACGCGATATTCATCAAACTTGATGGATGCCATACTTTTCCCTCACCTTTTTACTACTTGCCATTTCGCAGGCATTTTAAGATATTGTTTCAACAATCACTTGAATTACCCAATGATGCAGTTCTACTTAATTTTTGTGTGGCGTTTTTCGCAGTTATGACTTACGTTCCGTAACTGACCGCCCCTCTTGCCTCCCCTGAAAGGGCAGGGAGGGGCAAAGCCCCGGAAGTGCCGCTTGACGGCGGAGGAGGGCCGCCGCCTTTAGGCAGTGGTGGAGGGGTTTCTGCCACATTGCTGACTCAAAGGGATAACCAGTTTAATTATTTGTTATCTTATCATCTCTCCCCCTCAAAGTCTATGGCAAAAGAGAACAAATTAAACTTTTTCGGGCGGATTTTCCAAGTGCATGAAAAACAGGAAAGAGTCTTGTTTTCCGGAACGGGGCAAGGTATAATAATCCTGTCGAAAAGACCCATACTAACATGAACGAAAGGCAGGGCAGGACGCTATGGTCTACGACTGCATCATCATCGGCGGCGGCCCGGCGGGTCTCAGCGCCGCCATCACCCTCCGCCGCCGGAACCGCACCGCCCTGGTGATTTCCAATCCCACCGCCCGGAATCCCCTCTCCAAGGCGGAGCGGGTGGACAACTACCTGGGCCTGCCGGGGCTGACCGGGCTGGAGCTGATGGACAAATTTCTGGACCACACACAGCAGGCGGGGGCGGAGCTGCGGACGGGCAAAGTCCTCTCCGCCATGCCCTTCGACGGCTGGATGCTCACCGTGGGCAGCGAGGTGTTCCAGGCAAAAACGCTCATCATCGCCACCGGCGTGGCGCGGGGACAGAAATACCCCGGCGAACAGCGGCTGCTGGGCCGTGGGGTCAGCTACTGCGCCACCTGCGACGGGATGCTCTACCGGAACAAGCCGGTCATCGTGGTGGGCCGCAGCGCTGACGCACCGCTGGAGGCCAATTATCTGGCGGACATCGGCTGTCAGGTCACTTACGTCAGCCCATCCAAGCCGGAGGGCCTGTCCCCGTCCATCCCCTTTGTGCGGGCAAACCGGCTGGAGGTGCTGGGGGAGAACACGGTGGAGGGCCTGCTGGCGGACGGGGCAAAGCTGCCCTGCGCCGGGGTGTTCATCCTCCGGGAGGCGGTGGCCCCCACCGACCTGCTGCCCGACCTGGCCACAGAGGACGGGTACATTTCGGTCAACCGCCGGATGGAGACGAATTTGCCCGGTGTGTTCGCCGCCGGGGACTGCACCGGCAAGCCCCTCCAGGTGGCGAAGGCAGTAGGTGAAGGCCAGGTCGCGGCGGAATCCGCTGACCGCTGGCTGGAAGGGTAGCGGCCAGTGGTTAGTGATTAGCGGCTAGCAGCCCGTGTGCAAAAATCAAAACAAATCAACCTCTATACAACAGAAAAGGAGTATTTATCATGGCAGACATCATTCATTTTTCCGAAGAAGGCTTCAATAACGCTCTGAAACAGCCCGGCGTCATGCTGGTGGACTTTTGGGCGACCTGGTGCGGCCCCTGCCGAATGATCGCCCCGGCCATTGAAGAGCTGGCAAAAGACTATGACGGCAAGGTGCTGGTGGGAAAGGTGGACGTAGACCAGGAGCCGGGCCTTGCCGCGGAGTACGGCGTGATGAGCATCCCCAACGTGGTCATCTTCAAGGACGGCGACCAGGTGGACCGCAAGGTGGGGGCCATGCCCAAGGACGCTTACGCCGCCGCTCTGGACGAAGCTCTGGCCCTGTGACGGAACCGGACGTTCCCCAGCAGGAGCTGGAACAGGTTTTTGCAGGCCGGTATGAAATTACCCGCCAGTTGGGACAGGGCGGCCAAAGTCTGGTGTTCTGCGCCCGGCGGCGGTCTGACGGCGCCCTCTGCACCGTCAAGCAGGTGCGCCCGGAGGCCATTGCCGACCTGGAGCAAAACCTCCGCATTCTCCGGCGGCTGGACCACCCCCAGCTGCCCCGTTTTCATGAGCTGGGGCAGGGGGACGGGGCGCTTTACATCGTGCAGGACTACCTGCCCGGCGTCAGCCTGAAACAGATTTTGGAGAGCAACCGGCGCATGGGCGTCCCCGCCCGCTGGCCCAAGGTGCTGGGGTGGATGCGCTCCGCCTGTGAGCCGCTGGCGTATCTCCACGGGAGTCAGCCGCCCATCCTCCACTGCGACATCAAGCCCGCCAACCTGATTTTGCGGAAAGACGGGGCGGTCTGCCTGGCGGATTTCGACATCGCCCGGGAGCTGACCGGTCAGGCCGTCCCCATCCGGGCCATGTCCATGGCCTACGCCTCCCCGGAGCAGAAGCAGTTCCTCCCCCTGGACCAGCGGACGGACGTGTACTCCCTGGGGGTCACGGCCTTCCAGCTCCTCACCCATGAGCTGCCGGGAGAGAGCCTGTTTCATCGCCCTCTGCCCCGCCGGGTGGGGCGGCTGCTGAGCCGCTGTCTGGCGGCGAACCCGGAGCGGCGGTTTCGGTCGGTGGAGGAATTGCGGCAGGAGATTCAATTTGCAATGAATAATGTGCAATGAGGAAAAGCAATGCTTTCCCGTACAGAACGCCGCCCGGACGCAGGTTTGACCTGTCTCCGGGCGGCGTTTTGCTGTCTTTTGGTTTAACGCTGGTTCACTAACCACTAGCCACTAATCACTAACCACTAAACCCAGCTTAATCCGAACTCTTTTCGTAGTTGCCCAAAATGTGGAAACTCAGCGTCTCGTCGATGAGCTGATGAATGACCGCGTCCATCCCCTCGTTGTGGAGGTTTCCGGCGAAGTCCGCGAAGAAGTTGTACTCCCAGCTTCTCCCCGGAATGGGGCGGGACTCCAGCTTCAGCAGATTCAGGCCGTTGGCGGCGAACACCGACAAAATCCGGTGCAGACTGCCCTCCGTGTGGGGGACGGTGAAGATGACGCTGATTTTGTCCGCCTTCTTGCTGATGCGGGGCTTTTCTGCCACCACCACAAAGCGGGTGTAGTTGTTGGAGTTGTAGTTGATCTTCTCCGCCAAGATGTCCAGTCCGTAGAGCTTGGCCGCCCGGCGGCTGGCGATGGCGGCACGAGAGGGGTCGTTCAGCTTGGCCACCATTTTGGCGGAGGCGGCGGTGTTGGCCTCCACGTTCTGGTTCCACTGGGGGAAGGTGTTCAAAAACTCCCGGCACTGGGAGAAGCCCTGTTCGTGGGAATACACATCGGTGATGCTGCCCAGGCTGGAACCGGGGACCCCCATCAGGCAGTGTTCCACCCTCACAATGGTCTCGCCCACGATGGAGCAGCCATACTTGCCCAGCAGGTCATACACGTCATTGATGGAGCCGGTGGAGCTGTTCTCAATGGGCAGCACACCGTAGCCGCCCAGCCCCTCCCGGATAGCCACAAACACGCCCTCGAAGCTCCGGGCCGGGGTGCGGTCACAGTCCTCGCCAAAGAGCTGGATGGTGGCCTCTTCGCCGTAGGCCCCCGGCTGGCCCTGGTAGATGATGCGGTCCGACTCCGGGAACCAGTTGCCGCTGTTCATGGCCTCCTGGTACTCGCTGTAAGCCCGCTCCTTGGCGGGGCTCCAGGCGTTGATGAGCTTGGTCTGGATCATGCGGCTCTGGGCCATGATTTGCTCAAACAGGGCGATAACATAGGGTTTCATCTCCGGGTCGCTGACCAGGTCGGTCTTGCCCCGCAGCACCTCGGTCTCCCGCCCGGAGTCCAGGATGGGCATTTGGGTGCGCAGCTTGTACATCCCCACCTGGCGGCAGCAGTCCATCCGCTCCTCGTAAAGGGCCACGATTTGACGGTCAATTTCGTCGATTTTGCCCCGCAGTTCGTCTAATTCAGTCATTTTCTCTTACCGATTCCTTTCCCTGTATGCAATCAGATGCCCAGCAGCTCGCAGGCGGCCAGCGCCGCCGCCGCCTCGATGACCGGCACCGCCCGGTGGACCACGCAGGGGTCGTGCCGCCCCTCGATGCGGAGCTTGGCGTTTTGCATGGTGTCCAGGTTCACCGTGTCCTGCTCCTTGGCGATGGAGGGGGTGGGCCGGACGGCCACCGTGAAGGTGACGGGCATTCCGTTGGTGATGCCGCCGTTGACGCCGCCGTTGTAGTTGGTGCGGGTGCGCACGTCGCCGCCCCGCATATAGAGGGGGTCGTTCATCTGGCTGCCCCGCAGCCCGGCGCAGCCGTAGCCCACGCCGAAGGCCACGCCCTTCACCGCCGGGACTGCGAACAGCTGCTGGGCGAAGATGCCCTCCACGTTTTCGCCGTAGTCCGGCGCGCCCAGTCCGGCGGGCAGGCCCAGCACGGCGCACTCGATGACGCCGCCCACCGAGTCGCAGTCGTTCTTGGCGGCGAGAATGGCCTCCTGCATTTTCTGCCCCTGCTCGTCCACCAGAACGGGAAAGTCCTTGTGGGCCACGGTGTAAAACAGGTTGCCGGAGAGGGGATATGCCTCACTGTCGAAGGCGGCGTCCTCGATGCCCGCCACCTGCTGGATGTGTGCGCCCACCTTGACGCCCTCCTGGGCCAAAATCTGCTTGGCAATCGCCCCGGCGAACACCAGGGGGGCCGTCAGCCGGGCGGAGAAGTGTCCGCCGCCACGGTAGTCGTTGTAGCCCTGATAGCGCATAAAGCCGGAGTAGTCGGCGTGACCGGGCCGGGCCAGATCCTTGGTCTTGGCGTAGTCCTTGCTGCGGGTGTCGGTGTTGCGGATGATGGCGCAGAGGGGGGTGCCGGTGGTCATGCCCTCGAACACGCCGGAAAGAATCTCCGGCACGTCCGCCTCCTTCCGGGCGGAGGAGAGGGGGCTTTTGCCGGGGGCGCGGCGGCTCATCTCAAAGGCAATTTCGTCCATATCCAGCTCGATGCCCGACGGCACACCGGTCAGGGACACGCCCACGGCGAGGCCGTGGGACTCGCCAAAAATCGTGTGTTTCATGTCGCTCTCTCCTTAATCCCAGATGCTGAACTGTCCGCCCAGCCGGTAGTAATGTTCCCAAAAGCCGGGGTGGGACTTGGCGACGCTGCCCGCGTCCTGCAAAACCACCCGGTCAGTGGCGGCACTGGCCACCATCGCCAGCATCATGGCAATGCGGTGGTCGTTGTGGCTGTTCACCACGCCGCCGTGGAGCTGTTTCACCCCGGTGATGATGAGGGAGTCGGGAGTCTGCTCCACTTTGGCCCCCAGCTTGTTCAGCTCGGTGGTGACGGTATCCAGCCGATCACTCTCCTTGATGCGCAGCCGGGCGGCGTTGACGATCTTTGTCACCTGTCCGTCCCGGAGGGCCGCCCGTCCCGCCAGGGCGGGGACCAAATCGGGGCATTGCCGCACGTCGATGACCACCTCGCCGGGCTGGTCCAGCAGCGCCTCCTGCTCCACGATGATTTTGTCCCCCTGACAGGTCATGGGGTTCATGTCGCAGACCTGAATGTCATTGCCCAGACCGTTGGCGATGATATAAAAGGCGGCGTTGGAGTAATCCGCGTCGATCATCACCGGCCCCTTGGCGGCCCGGTAGTGCTGGTTGCCGGGGATGTGCCAACCGGTCTCCGTCCGCTCCACCGTGACGCCGAACAGCTGCTGGGCCACGATGGTGGAGTCGATATACCCGGCGGATTCCAGCTCGGTGGTAAGGACGATGTCGGAATCGGCCTCCAGCAGGGGCAGGGCGAAGAGCAGCCCCGTGATGAACTGGGAGGACACGTTGCCCGCAATGCGGAAGGTGCCGGGCCGCAGCTCCCCTTCTACCTCGATTTTGCCGTTGCGCCGCTCAAAGCGGATGCCCCGCTCCTGAAACAGCTCCCGGTAGGGCTTTTGGGGCCGCTCCATCAGCCGCCCCCGGCCGCTGAACACGCCGCCTCCCGCCACCACCAGGGCGATGGGGATGAGGAAGCGCAGGGTGGAGCCGGACTCGCAACAGTCCAGCTCCGGCAGGGGCCGCATTTTGCCCCGGCGGGCGTTGGCCCCGGTGATGATACCGCCGTGCTCCGCAGCCTCCGCGCCCAGGGCGCGCATACAGTTCAGGGTGGCGTGGATGTCCTGGGAGAGCTGTAGGTTCAAAATCAGGCTCTCCCCCTCGGCCAGCGCCGCGCAGATGATGGCGCGGTGGGCCTGGCTCTTAGAGGGGGGCGGCGTCACCGTCCCCTGTAGCTTGTGGGGATAAATCGCTAAATCCATTTTTCTATCTGTCCTTTCCGCTCCGCACCCCTTTGTGCGGGTTCGGCAGAGACGCATCCCTGCGGGAACGCCCGCCGGCGGTCAATCTATACCTAATTACAGTGCTTTAATTTGTTCCATCAATTCCGATTTTTTCAGCCGGACGGCCTCCGCCTTGCCCAGCTCGGGCAGCAGGATGACGCTGATGTCGCCGCCCTGTCCCTTTTTGTCCAGGCCCACGGCCTCCTCGTAGTCGGCCTGAGTGCAGGGGATGGCATCCGGCAGACCGAACTTTTTCACGATGGACTGAATTTTGCCGGGGACCTCCGCCGGGGTGACACCCATGTGAACGCCAATTTCCGCCGCCCGACACATCCCGGCAGCCACGGCCTGACCGTGGGTGTAGGTCTCGTAGTGGTACGCCTTTTCGTAGGCGTGACCCAGGGTGTGGCCGAAGTTCAAAATCATGCGCAGGCCCCGGTCATGCTCGTCCTGGAGGACCACCTCGGCTTTGATGGCGCAGCAGATGTGAATGACCTGCTCAATGGCCGCCATGACCCGCTCCCGGCTGCCGCACTGGTCCAGCATGTCGAAAAACTCCGCGTCCCAGATGCAGCCGTACTTGATGACCTCGGCCATGCCGTCGGCAAAGACCGGGTCGGGCAGGGTCTCCAGCACGTCGGGGTCGATGACCACCATCCGGGGCTGCCAGAAAGCCCCGGCCAGGTTCTTTCCGGCCTGGAGGTCAACCGCCACCTTGCCGCCCACGGAGGAGTCCACCTGGGCCAAAAGGGTGGTGGGGATTTGGACGTAATCAATGCCCCGGAGGATGGTGGCGGCGGCAAAGCCCGCCAGGTCGCCTACCACGCCGCCGCCCAGGGCCACCACCGCGTCGGTGCGGGTCAGTCCGAAGGCCATCAGTTCCTCCCAGAGCCAGGCCAGCATCTCCGGGTTCTTGGAGGACTCTCCCGCCGGGATGGTGAACACCTTCACCTGGAACCGGGCGGCCTCCAGGCTGTCCACCACCCGCTGGGCGTACAGGGGACCGACGGTGCTGTCCGTCACCAAGGCAATGCGGGTGGCCCGCATCAGCACCACCCGGCACCGCTTGCCCACCGCGTCCAGCAGGCCCCGTTCAATCAAAATCTCATATTCTCTGCCGGGCAGAGCCACATTCAGTCGGTTCATGACGCTTCCCTTCCGGGGCAGCAATGCACAGGCAAAACCAAACGATTTCCCGCAGCTTTCGCTTTCCCCTGCCATACTTTATCGGTTTAAAGCAAATTTGTCTGCTCTTATATTACTACTGTTTTGCCCATCAGGTCAACAATTTTCTGCACCTTGCCCATGAGCTGGCCGAACTGCATGGGGGTCAGGGACTGCTGGCCGTCGCAGAGGGCGTGTTTGGGGTCATTGTGGACCTCGATGATGAGGCCGTCGGCCCCCGCCGCCACCGCCGCCATGGTCAGCGGCTCCACCAGCCAGCTGTAGCCGCCGGAGTGAGAGGGGTCCACCACCACGGGCAGGTGGCTCATCCGCTTGACAGCGGGGATGGCGGAGACATCCAAGGTGTTGCGAGTGTACTTCTCGAAGGTGCGGATGCCCCGCTCACAGAGGATGACGTTTTCGTTGCCCTCGCTCATGATGTACTCGGCGGACATGATCCACTCCTCGTAAGAGCTGGAGAGGCCCCGCTTCAGCAGCACCGGCTTGGACATCTTGCCCACTTCCTTCAGCAGGTCGAAGTTCTGCATATTCCGCGCCCCGATCTGCACCAGATCCACCTTTTCCTCGAACAGTTCGCAGTATTTGGGGCTCATAATTTCGGTGACGATGGGCATTCCCGTTTCCGCCTTGGCCTCCAGCAGCAGGTTCAGGCCGGGGGTGCCCATGCCCTGAAAGGAATAGGGGCTGGTGCGGGGCTTGAAGGCTCCGCCCCGGAGGATGGCGGCCCCCGCCTGCTGGACCTCGTCGGCGATGGTGATGATTTGGTCCCGCGATTCTACAGAACAAGGTCCCGCCATAACCGCGAACTTGCCGCCGCCGATCTCCACGCCGTTGACGTTGACCACCGTGTCCGCCGGGTGGAACTTCCGGTTGGCCTTTTTGAAGGGTTCCGACACCCGCATGACCCGCTCTACGTGGTCGTTGAGCAGAATTTTGTCCTCGTCCAACTGGGTGGTGTCCCCTACCAGGCCCAAAATGGAACAGTCCACGCCGTTGGTAATGCCCACCCGCAGGTTTTGGGCCTCGAACCGGGCCGCCAGCTTGCGGATCTCCTTCTGACTGGTGCCGGGTTTCATGATGACTACCATAAAAATACTCCTTTCAATTTTAGCGCGCAAAAAGGCCCATTGCCTTGCGACAATGAGCCTAAGATCACAGTTGATAGAATCCTGCCCTCTGACAAAGGCGGCTTTAGACGCTCACAGTCCCGCTATCTCATTTTACCCATGCAAAGTAGCCGAAACCGAAAAATCGATTCCAGCTGCTGGTAAAAGAGAAAGTGGAAGAATACAGCATCGTTCAATACGCCTCAATCATCAGGTGGAGCTTGCGTCTCATCGAAAAAATCAATAAGACAGTATGGTTATTATATCATCTTTCCGGGAAAACGCAAGGGGGAATTTTACGGGAAGGGTAAAAATTCAGAAAAGCTCTGTCAATTCCGCAAAACTCTCCACCTTCGCCACATATCCCTCCGCCTGGCCCAGCCCGTAGGCGGCAAACACGAAGTCGATGCCCGCCTTTGCGCAGGCGTTGGCGTCGCCCTGGGTGTCCCCCACGTAGACAGGATTTTGCAGGTCATACCGCTCCATCAGGGTGCGAATGGTCTCGTCCTTCTCCGTCAGGGTGTCCCCCCAGGAGAGCCACCCCTCAAAGCAGTCTCGCAGACCGTAGCTGTCCAGCAGAATCTCGATATACCCCCGCTGGCAGTTGGAGACGATGAACAGCCGATGGCGTTTTGCCAGTTCTCCCAACATCTCCGCCACGCCGGGGTAGAGGACGCCGGGGTCCTTCGCCAGCCCGATGTTCTCCTGAGCGTAGCACCGCTCCCCCAGCTCATGGCGCTGGGCGGAGGACAGCTCCGGCACCAGGTCCAGCATGATGTCGTCCATGGTCTTGCCGAACTCTTTTTCCAGCGTTTTGCCGTCCCAGTGGTAGGGTTTGCCGGTGAACTTCTGCGCCTCAGCAGACCAGATATGAGCCACCTTATCGCAGGAATACCAGAGGGTGCCGTCCACGTCGAAGATAATGCCGTCATATTGGTACATCATACCATCTCCATAACAGATCCAGGGTCAGCAGGTCGGGGAACCGGTGGATGGTTGCGGTGGGGCGCTGAATCGTCCCGAAGCCGTAGGCGGCATAGATGATGTCCACCCCCGCTTTGGCGCAGGCGTCCGCGTCCGCCTGGATGTCTCCCACATAGACGGGGTTTTTCAGCCTGCACTGTTTCATCAGCGCCCGCAGGGTCACATCCTTGGGGGCGTTGGTATCCGCGTAGCACAGCCAGTCGCAAAAGTAGGGTCTCAGGCCGGTGCCCTGGAGCATGGCCTCGATGTACCCCTTGCCGCAGTTGGAGACGATGAACAGCGGGTATCGCGCCATCAGTTTCTCCAGCGTCTCCTCCACGCCGGGGTAGAGGGTGCCGGGGCGCTCCAGCAGCATTTCGTTTTCCCGGCGCAGGCAGTAATCCCCCAGCACCGCCTTCCGCTCCGGCGGTACGCCGGGGAAGGCGAAGTCGATTAAATCGTCCAAGGGCTTGCCAAAAAGCTGCCCGAAGGTCTCGCTCTCCAGCGTGCCGGGAACGCCGGTCAGCTCCTCAATAGCCACGTTCCACCCGGCGGTGATACTCTCTCTGGCGTCCCAGAGGGTGCCGTCGATGTCAAACACGATTGCGTCGTAGCTCATACGTTCTCCCAAAAGGGCCGCCGCGCTTGCGGCGGCCCTGAGTTGTTGTTTTTGCAATCAAATGACTTTGTTATCCCCTTTATTCAGCCTTATTTGTAATTGCAGCCGAGAAAACCCTCCGCCACCGCCTAAAGGCGGCGGCCCTCCTCCCCTTTCAGGGGAGGCAAGAGGGGCGGTCAGTTGTCGAAAGGTCGTTCTCTGTGGAAAACCTGTACTATGCTGGATAAAAGCGCTAAGCAAAGGGGATGGTCAAATCACTTAAAATACGC
>MSHH01000080.1 GCA_001941075.1 Oscillospiraceae bacterium Zagget6
TTCCTTAAGTTGATGACATTGCCTTTCAGGGGAGGCAAGAGGGGATAGTGCTTTTCGTTTGGTTTGTGTTTTTTCTTGAAGAGGCGGGGAAACATGCGAAGTGTGGCCTAAAGGAATAACAACATTGAAAATATTCCCCGACAGGCGCAGAATCCCCCTCCCGCCGGAGCGGGAGGGGGACGGACAGGGAAGAAAGAGAAGTGTAAGCGATTGGGTGATTACTTCAGCTTCCAGGCCAGGTCGTTGAGGAACAGCTCCTGCTTGAGGCCCTCCACGGTGGTGTCCTTGGTGATGTGGACGCACTCGATCTGCATCATCTCGGCCCAGTCGATCATCATCTGGGCGGTGACGGCGGTGGAGAGGACGGTGTGGTGGGCGCCGCCGCAGGTGATCCAGCACTTGAGGCCGGTCAGCAGGTCGGGCATGGCCTTCCACATGACGCGGGCCACGGGCAGGTTGGGCATTTCATAGATGGGCTTGATGCACTCGATGTCCTGAATGATCATGCGCAGACGGCCACCCATGTCGATGAGGCTGACCACGATGCCCTTTCCGGGCTTGCCCTCGAACACCAGACGGGCGGGGTCCTCCCGGTCGCCGATGCCCAGGGGATGGACCTCGATGCGGGGTTTGGCGGCGGCCACGCTGGGGCAGACCTCCAGCATATGCGCGCCCAGAGAGACCTCCTTGCCCGGCTCCAGGTCATAGGTGTAGTCCTCCATAAAGGCCACGCCGGTGTCGTCCATGCCCTCAGCCATGGCCTTCATAATGGCGGTCATGGCAGAGACCTTCCAGTCACCCTCGCCGCCGTAGCCGTAGCCGTCGGCCATCATGTTCTGGGAGGCCAGGCCGGGCAGCTGCTTCATGCCGTACAGGTCCTGGAAGGTGTTGATGAATGCCTTTGCGCCCTCCCGGTCCAGGATCTTCCGCATGGCGACCTCTTCCAGCGCCTGATAGCGGACAGCCTCGATGTTGTCGGTGGCCATGTCGTAGCGGGCCTGGTATTCGGCCATCTTCGCGTCCACCTCTGCGTCGGTGACGCTGTCCATGACCTCCACCAGATGGCCCACCGGCCAGTAGTCCACCTGCCAGCCCAGCTTGATCTCGGTCTCCACCTTGTCGCCCTCGGTGACGGCCACGTCACGCATGTTGTCGCCAAAGCGGACCACGACCAGGTTCTGAGAGAAGGCGTAGCCCACGGCGGAGCGCATCCAGTCGCCCAGCTCCTTCTGGACAGGGGCGTCCTCCCAGTAACCGGCGACGATCTTCCGGGGCAGACGCATCCGCGCCCCGATGAAGCCGTGCTCCCGGTCGCCGTGGGCGGCCTGGTTCAGGTTCATGAAGTCCATGTCGATCTCTTCGTTGGGGATGTTGCGGTTGTACTGGGTGGCGAAGTGGCAGTAGGGCTTCTGGAGCAGGTTGAAGCCGTGGATCCACATCTTGGAGGGGCTGAAGGTGTGGCACCAGGTGATGACGCCGGCGCAGGCGTCGTCGTTGTTGGCGGCCTTCATCAGCTTGGCGATGCCGTCCGAGGTGACGCCCATTCCTTTATAGACGATCTTGCAGGGCAGGTTGCCGGACGCGTTCATCTTTTCGCACATCTCAGCGGCGCGGCCATTGATGGTCTCCACCACTTCGGGGCCATAGAGGAACTGGGAGCCGACCACAAACCAGAACTCGTACTTGGACATGATAGACATAAAACTCTACCTCCTGTAAAAAATAAGTGTGGAAGGGTACTTGGGGAGCCGGTCCCTGACCGGCGAAACGCTTTCCATTGCTTGTTGTCCTTATCCTAACACGTCTTTCCGCAAAGTGTCAATAGGTTCTTGACGATACTGACAGAAGTTTGTCACCATAGACAATACAAATAAATGATATGTAAAAAATATACAGTACAAATTATGATTGCGGGGAGGGTTTTCGCAATATTTCAAGATAAATGCGGATTTTCACCTGATATTTTATGAATTATTCGGTTCAAAAGCGCATTTTTTGCTCTTTCTTCTGTTCCGGACGGAGAGAGGAAAGGAAGCACAAAACCCCTAAAATACAATTTCAGGAAGAGACGGAAATTCCTATTGTACGGGCAGGAAAGAAAATTTTTTTAAATTTGTATCAAAAAATGCTTGCAAAAGTCGCCGCGATATTCTATGATAGAAACAGAGAATTGAAACTGCGGTAGAAGGGGAGATCATCATGCCGCCCAAATATATGCAGATCGCCAACCAGCTCAGCGCTGAGATCCACGACGGGGTCTATCGCCGGAGCCAGATGCTCCCAACGGAGCGGGAGATCATGGAACGGTTTTCTGTCAGCCGCCAGACGGTGCGGCAGGCCCTTTCCATCCTGGTCAATGATGGGCTGATCGAAAAGCGGCAGGGCAGCGGTTCCCATATCCTGGAGCCGCAGACGACCCGGCAGAACAAGGGCGTGGCCATCGTCACCACCTACATCAATGACTATATCTTTCCCACCATCCTCCGGGACGTGGAAAGCGTTCTCTCCCGCAAGAACTACGCCACCATGATCTTCTCCACCGAGAACAAAGTGGGGGCGGAGCGGGAGGTGCTGACCAACCTGCTCCAGCGGCCTCTGGACGGCCTGTTGGTGGAGGGGACCAAAACCGCCCTGCCCAATCCCAACCTGGATCTGTACCGGCGGTTCCAGGATCAGGGCGTCCCCATCGTATTTATCCACGGCTGTTATTCCGGCCTGCCCAACCAGGTGCTGGTGGCGGACGACAACTTTGGCGGCGGCTACCAGCTGACCACGTATTTGATTGAAAAGGGCCACACCCACATCGGCAGCATTTTCAAGAGCGACGACATCCAGGGCCAACAGCGGTACGCCGGGTTCCTGGCCGCCCTGCGGGACAGCGGCCTGCCCATCCCCGACGACCGGACCCTGTGGTACTCCACCGAGCTGCGGGACCTGATGCTGCTGGGCGACGACGCGATTTTGAACTTCTATATCGACTGCCTGTTAAAGGACTGCACCGCCGTGGTGTGCTATAACGACGAGATCGCCTACCGGCTCATTGGGGTGCTGACACGGCGGGGCATCCGGGTGCCCCAGGACATGGCGGTGGTCAGCTTCGACAACTCCAGCTTCAGCGAAATGCCGCCGGTGCGCATCACCTCTCTGGCCCACGGCTCCAAGCAGCTGGGCCGGGCCGCTGCGGAGCGGCTCATCGACCTGATGGACGGCAAGAGCGCCGAGTCAGAGGTCATCCCCTGGGTGCTGGTGGAGAAGGATAGCTGCTAGAATTAGCGATTAGTCGTTAGCTGTTAGCTGTTAGCCCAGTGCTGCCAGTCTAAAGCGAACAGCGCGAAACTTCGGTTGGTTGTTAGCGGTTTGTTTTGCAAAGCGCAGAGCGAATCGTTCAGCACCACAAAGCGAATGGCTAAAAGCTAACAGCTGGAAATCATATGATGTTTTCCGGGTTCCATGTCCACATCAGGACAATATTTTATGACATTAGCCTATGGTTCAACAGGGTATGAACTGCTATTATGCACCCAACAACCGGATACTTTGCCGGGGATTATGCCAAGGAGGAACATGCTATGCCTATCTTTTATCACGAGCAAGCCAGGGAGTTCCATCTCTGCAACGAAACGCTCAGCTATATCATTTATGCTCTTCCCAACGGCCATTTGGGACAGCTTTACTACGGCAAACGTCTGCGGGACCGGGAGAGCTTCGCCCATCTGATGGGGAACGGCTGCCGCCCTGTGGCGTCCACCCCCATAAAAGAATACCCCTATTTCTCCCTGGAGTTTTCCATGCAGGAGTACCCCTGCTTCGGCTCCACGGATTACCGTCAGCCCGCCTTTGAGCTGATCCAGGAGAACGGCAGCCACATCAATGACTTCCGGCTGACCGGCCACAAGATCTACGGCGGCAAGCCGGAGATGAAGGGCCTGCCCCACTCCTACACCGAGGACGACAGCGAGGCCACCACGCTGGAGCTGACGCTGCAAGACCCGCTGACCCAGGTGGAACTGACCCTGTACTACACCATCTTCGAGGGCGTGGGCGTCATCGCCCGCAGCGCCCGGTTCCGCAACGGCGGCAGCCAGACCCTGCGGCTGGAGCGGGCTATGTCTCTCAGCGTGGATTTCCCCAACCACGACTTTGAGTGGGTGCAGTTCTCCGGCGCGTGGGGCCGGGAGCGCGCTCCCAAGGTGCGGCCTCTGGAGATGGGCGTCACGGCGGTGGAGTCCATGCGGGGCCACTCCAGCCCTCACCAGAACCCCTTCGTCATTTTGAAGCGGCCCAACGCCGGCGAAAACAGCGGCGAGGTCTACGGCTTTTCCTTGGTCTACTCCGGCAACTTCCTGGCTCAGGCCGAGGTGGACACCTACGACGTGACCCGGTTCACCATGGGCATCAACCCCCGCCAGTTCTGCTGGAAGCTGACCCCCGGCGAGACCTTCCAGACGCCGGAGGCGCTGATGACCTACAGCACAGCGGGCATGAACGGCATGTCCCAGTCTCTCCACAAGCTGCTCCAGACCCGCGTGGCCCGGGGCTACTGGCGGGACCGCCCCCGCCCGGTGCTGCTGAACAACTGGGAGGCCACCGGCATGGAGTTCACCGAGGAGAGCGTCCTCAACATCGCCAAAAAGGGCGCGGAGGTCGGCGTAGAGCTGTTCGTGCTGGACGACGGCTGGTTTGGCAAGCGCACCGAGTTCTCTGGCCTGGGGGACTGGTTCGTGGACAAGTCCAAGCTGCCCAACGGCGTCAAGGGCCTGGCCGACAAGGTCAACGCCCTGGGCATGGAGTTCGGCATCTGGATCGAGCCGGAGATGGTCAACGAGGACTCCGAATTGTTCCGGGCGCACCCGGAGTACGTCCTCTGCACCCCCGACCGGCGCAAGAGCCTGGGCCGGAACCAGCTGGTGCTGGACTTCTCCAACCCGGAGGTCGTGGATTACATTTACAATCTGCTGGTGAAAGCCTTTGACGGGGCCAACCTCGCTTACATCAAGTGGGACATGAACCGCTCCATCACCGAATGTTACTCCACCCACTGGCCCGCCGACCAGCAGGGCGAGGTTTACCACCGGTTCATCCTGGGCGTGTACAGCCTCTATGAGAAGCTCATCGCCAAATACCCCAAGCTGCTCTTTGAGTCCTGCGCCAGCGGTGGCGCCCGGTTCGACGCCGGTATGCTCTACTACGCGCCCCAGGCGTGGTGCAGCGACGACACCGACGCCATCGAGCGGGTGAAAATTCAATACGGTTCCTCCTACGGCTACCCCGTCTCCTCCTGGGGGTCCCACGTCTCCGAGTGCCCCAACCAGCAGACGGGCCGCACCACGCCGCTGTCTACCCGGGCGAACGTGGCCTACTTCGGGGCCTTTGGCTACGAGATGGACCTGAACACCTTGGACGAGGAGGAGATCGCCCTGGTGAAGAAGCAGGTGGCCTTTATGAAGGCCAACCGCCAGCTGATCCAGTTCGGCACGTTTTACCGGCTGGAGGACCCCTACAAGGGCAACCGGGGGGCCTGGATGGTGGTCAGCCCGGACAAGCGGGAGGCCATCGTGGGTGTGTACAAGCTGCTCAACGGGGTCAACACCGCCGACCTCCCCTGCATCCGGCTCCAGGGCCTGGACGAGAGCATGGACTACCGCATCAACGGCGGGGCCACTGCCCGCGGCGGCGACGAGTTGATGAGCGTCGGCCTGCTGCCCCTGGACGCCTCCACCCAGCCCATGGCCGGGGTCTATGGTATGGAACAGCAGCCGGATCTGGCCGGGGACTTCGCCTCCTGCCTGTTCCACCTGACTGCGGCTTCGCCGAGCTGTTAGCTAATAGCTCTAAGATTTTAGTTTGGCGGTGCTTCTCTTTTAAGTTCTGCGCATTCGGCCTGCATTTCGTAACTAATGGCTAGTAGCTAACGGCTAACAGCTAAATCACCCCTGCCAGCGGCCTTGGTATCCACCGGGCCGCTGGTTATTTTTTCGGAAAAGAAAAAGAAGCAGAACCCCCAATTGGATGGGCCAAAAAAGGGCGAAAATGGGCGATTTCAAAAAAGAACCATGCGGATGAAAAGTAATAACGGCAAAAGACTGGTGAAAATGACGAAAGAGCAATTACACAGTAAAGTTTTTTAAAAAAGGGAGAAAAGAAGCAAAAACATAGAAAAATGAAAGCAAAAAGTCAAAATACAGCCGAAAAACATAGACTGAAAGAAGCAACTAATAGAACTGACTTTGTTAAAAACGACGATTTTTTGACAAAAGGATGAACCAATTTTTTCGGTTTTCAAGCGGTTTGTATGAATTGCATAAAAATTGGTCGCTAAATTTGTGAAAAAAGTCGAACACCTGAAAAATACTAACATCAAATCATGTAAAACTCACATTTTGCTATACAACAAAATTCTATGTCGCGGTAAAATCAAATCACCCTCAAAGGGTGGGAAAGCCCACCGATTCAGTGTGATCATGCAAGGAGGAAAACACATGAAACTGAAAAAACTTGCGGCTCTGATCCTGGCGCTGGCAATGGTGCTGTCTCTGGCAGCCTGCGGCGGCTCCAGTTCCAGCAGCAGCACCACCACCGGCGACAGCAGCACCACCACTGCCAGCGCTGACGGCAGCTACAGCGTCACCGAACTGACGGTCAACATCTGGGACAACAACCAGCTGGCTGGCCTGCAGCAGATTGCCGACGAGTGGACCGAGACCTCTGGCGTCGCTGTCAACATCAACGTGGTTGACTGGGACAACTACTGGACCCTGCTGGAAGCCGGCGCTTCCGGCGGCGACATGCCCGACGTGTTCTGGATGCACTCCAACACCTCCCAGATGTACATGGAGAACGACCTGCTCCTGAATCTGGACGACTACATCGCGGCGGACGACGCCATCGACCTGGACAACTACTATGAAGGCATCGTCGCCCTGTACAACTCCGACGGCGTGCAGTATGCAGTGCCCAAGGACCATGACACCATCGCCCTGCTGTACAACAAGGCCATCTTCGACGAGTACGGCATTGACTATCCCACCGACGACTGGAGCTGGGACGACGTTTATGAAGCCGCTGCCGCCATCACCGAGGCCGGCGCTGCTGACGGCGTCTATGGCTTTGCTATGAACACCTCCAACAACCAGGATGGCTGGTACAACCTGGTTCAGGGTTACGGCGGCGAGGTCATCACTGAGGACCACAGCGACACCACCATCGACAGCGATGAGGCCAAGGCCGGCATGGAAATGATGCGTCAGATCCTGACCGTCTCTGTTGACCAGACCACCGTGGCCGAGACCGGCACCGACTCCCTGTTTATGTCCGGCAAGGTCGCCATGATCACCCAGGGCTCCTGGATGGTTTACAGCTTCTACACCGCTGAGAACTCCGCCGACTACTACTGGGTCGAGATCCCCTACTGCGATGCCAACGGCAACGGCGAGTGCGACGACGGCGAGCGCGTCTCCTCTTACAACGGCCTCGGCTGGGCTGCCGCTTACAGCGTCGCCGATCCTCAGGCCGCTTACGACCTGATTTCCTGGTTCTGCGCTTATGAACAGCAGGTCGAACAGGCCGAGCTGGGCGTGACCATGGCCGGTTACATTGGCGCTGACGAGGCGTTCTCCGAAGCGTTCGGCGACATGGACGTTTCCGCCTTCCTGAAGGTTGAGGAAGATGGCACCCTGTACTTCCGTCCCTACACCCGGAACACCACCGTTTGGGAGGACGCCCTCCAGCAGACCGGCTGCTTCCTGGACGCCTGGCTGGATCCCTCCGATCCTGACCTGATGAGCCAGGCCTGCGACAACGCGGGCACCATCATCAGGAACGCCATTGCCGAAGAATAATACCCGGCAGGCTTTCTCCGACGTTCCTACAGCCCTAACTGTTGAATGAACGCAGGCGGGCCAAACCCCACCGTTTGGCCCGCTTGTTTTATTCAAATGTTCAAACAGCAGTACAATAGCAGCGCACCCCCACAACATCCTTTTTTATCCAAAATCCAAGGAGGGAGAGTATGAAAGAAAAAAAGGGTATGACAAAGGCGGAAAAAAACACCGCCATGTGGGCTTATCTGTTCGTAGCTCCTACGATGATCGGCCTGATCGTCCTGAACTTCTATCCCATCTTTAACACCATCTACCAGGCTTTCTGCAAGACCGGCGACTTCGGCAAGGGCAACACCTTCGTCGGCTTTGCCAACTTCCAGTCCCTGATTGTGGGCAACAATTCCAGCGAGTTCTGGCAGTCCCTGCTGAACACCGTCAAGTATGCCATCATTGAGGTGCCGTTCTCCATCGTCATCGCGCTGGTGCTGGCCGTTTTCCTGAACCGGAAAAAGATGCACGGCGTCACCGTTTATCGCACCATCTTCTTCCTGCCTATGGTCTGCGCCCCCGCAGCCGTGGCCATGGTTTGGAAGTGGCTGTACAACCAGCAGTTCGGCCTCATCAACAACCTGTTTGGTACCAGCATCGCCTGGATCTCCAACCCCAGCATCGCCTGGATCTCCGTTGGTATCATCGGCGTGTGGTCCATCATCGGTTACAACATGGTCCTGTTCATCTCCGGCTTGCAGGAGATCCCCGGCGACTACTATGAGGCCGCCGAGATCGACGGCGCCACCGGCATCCGTCAGTTCTTCAGCATCACCATTCCTCTGCTCAGCCCCACCACCTTCTTCATCGTCCAGACCCGTATCATCGGCGCTCTGACCGTGTTCGACCTGATGTTCATGGTTATGGACAAGACCAACCAGGCTCTGCCCAAGGTTCAGTCCGTGGTTTACGTGTTCTACACCTACGCCTTTACCAACGGCAACAAGGGCATGGGCGCGGCTGTTGTCTGCCTGCTGCTGATCTTCATCCTGATCATCACGCTCATCTTGCAGTCCTGCGAGAAGAAGTTCGTCTTCTATAACTGAGAAAGGGGGAGCAATTAATGGAAAGCGCAAAAGCAAGAGATCGCCTGAACAGCGTCATTATCCACGCGATTCTGGTCATCTTCTCCATCATCATGATCGTCCCCTTCGCCTGGATGATCCTGACCGCACTGAAAACCAACCAGGAAGCCATCTCCGTCAGCCCCTTCTACATCTTCCCGCACAACGGCTGGCACTGGGAGAACTTCGCCACGGTTTGGAAGTCCTATAACTTCCTGATCCTCTACAAGAATACCCTGCTGATGATTTTCTTCCGTGTGCTCTGCGCCTGCCTGACCGCAACCATGGCCGGTTACGCCTTTGGCCGCCTGAAGTTCCCCGGCAAGAACGCTCTGTTCTCTTTGGTTCTGATTCAGATGATGGTCCCCTCTCAGATCTTCATCATCCCTCAGTACCTGATGGTTTCCAGCCTGGGGATGCTGAACACCATGTTCGGCCTGGTGTTCCCCGGCATCGTCACTGCATTCGGCACCTATCTGTTGAAAACCGGCTATCAGGGCTTGCCCCGTGACCTGGAGGAAGCCGCCGCGATTGACGGCTGTAACATCGGACAGCAGTTCCTGCGGATTATGATGCCGCTGACCCGCTCTTCGATGGTTTCCCTGGGCATCTTCACCGCCGTGTTCGCGTTCAAGGATCTGATGTGGCCCATGATCGTCTGCTCTCAGGCGACCACCACCACCCTGTCCGCTGCTCTGGCGAAGATGCAGGGCCAGTATTCCAGTGATTACCCCGCTATGATGGCGGCCGCTGCTCTGGCTGTTTTGCCGATGGTCATCATCTACATCATCTTCCAGAAGCAGTTCGTCGAGGGCATTGCCACCTCCGGCGGCAAGCTTTAAGAAAAACATCGTTTTCGGTGTTTGCACCTGAATCAGAGGAGTCTCCCCGCAGGAGGCTCCTGAGGGTGACTCTGTGCCGGAGTCGTCGCGTTTGTGATGGCTCCGGCCTCTTTATTTGCCAGTATCTCACATTGTATCCATGTAAAATGTGAGAAAAGCGACATTTTGAACGATTCGGAAGGAAGGAACGGTGATAACTTGGACAACGCATCAACCCTCCATGAGAGCAAACGCTTCCGCTGTCTGGAATATCACCAGAAACAGACAGAGGACTTATATCTGACCCTGTGCGGCGTGGAGCACTGCTTACCGGGCAACATCTTTTACCCGGACGGGCGGAGCGGCTATCACCTGCACGTCATCCTCTCCGGCAAGGGCACTGTCTGCATCGACGGGCGGGAGCAGCGGCTGCACTTCGGCCAGATGTTCATGACCAAGCCCGGTGAGGACGGCTGGTATAAACCGGACGACAGCGACCCCTGGACCTACTGCTGGATGACCTTCGACGGGACCAACGCCCCCTACTACGCCGAAAGCGCCGGGTTCCGGGAGGGCGTCAACGCGCTGGACTGCTACGTGGACCCCCAGGAGTTCCACCACCTGACCCAGCGTATCCTGGACCGGCCGGAGCTGACTCTTGCCAACGACCTGCTGCGGCTGGGCATCCTGCTGGAGTACCTGTCTCTGGCGGTGGAGTCCAACTATAAGTCGTCTCAGGTGGTGCGCCGCCACCACGAGTACGCGCCGGACGTGTACGTCAACCACGCCCTGGACTTTATCCGCTACAACTACGCCAGCATCAAGGTCAACGACGTGGCCAAGTATATCGGCATCAACCGCAGCTACCTGACCAACATTTTCAAGAAAAAGATGGGCATTTCTCCCCAGGAGTACCTGTTGCAGTACCGGCTCAGCCGGGGCTGCGAGCTGTTGCTGGAGACCCGGTATTCCATTCAGGAGATCGCCCAGAAAATCGGCTATGAGAACCCGCTGACCTTCTCCAAGATGTTCAAAAACGTCTACGGCGTCAGCCCCCGGAACTACCGGATGCAGGGCGGGGTCGTTTCCGCTCCCACCGGGGACAAAAAGGAGAAAACTGCTCCCGCCGGGGACAAAAAAGAGGGAACTTCCCCTGCCGCAGACAAAGCGGACCAAAAGGAGAACGACAGCGGCGAAGAAAAGCCCCGAAAGGAGCCTACGGAATGAGTATCCGCTATGACGAGGAGCAAAAGCTCCTGACCCTGGAGACCCGCAGTTCCACCTATCAGATGCAGGTGGACCGGTACGGATTTTTGCACCACCTGTACTACGGACGGCAGGTGGACGGGGCTAACATGGCCTATCTCAACAGCAGCTATGACCGGGGCTTTTCCGGCAACCCTTACGACGTCAAATTTGACCGCACCTTCTCCCTGGACACCCTGCCCCAGGAATACACCAGCTTCGGTGTAGGGGACTTCCGCATCAACGGCCTCTCCGTAGTCAACGGGGACGGCAGCTATGGCGCGGATTTCCGTTACGCCGGCCACAAGATTTTGCCGGGGAAATACTCCATTCCGGCCATGCCTGCCGTCTACGACAACGGCGGCGAGGCGGAAACCCTGGAAATCAGCATGATGGACCCGGTCACCCGGCTGATGGTCAAGCTGCGCTACGGCGTCTTTGAGGACAAGGACATCATCACCCGCTGCGCGGAGATCGTCAACTGGGGCCAGGAAAACGTGCGGCTGGAGAAGGTGGCCTCCCTTTGCCTGGATATGCCCTTTGGCAAGTGGGACCTGGTGCATTTCCATGGCCGCCACTGCATGGAGCGCCAGGTGGAGCGCACCCCGCTGATCCACTCCATCCAGACCATCGCCTCCAAGCGGGGCATGACCAGCCACCACCACAACCCCTTTGTCATCCTCTGCGACCACGAGGCCACCGAGGACAGCGGCGACTGCTACGGCCTGATGTTCATGTACTCCGGCAACCACAAGACGGAGATCGAGGTGGACCAGCTGGAGAACACCCGGGTGGTCATGGGCATCCACGACGCACAGTTCCTGTGGACCCTGTCTCCCGGCGAGAGCTTCCACACGCCGGAGGTGCTGCTGACCTACAGCCCCAGCGGGTTCACCCAGCTTTCCCACAACTACCACACCATCATCCGCCACAACGTCTGCCGGGGCAAGTACAAGCTGGCCCGCCGCCCCCTCCTGCTGAACAACTGGGAGGCCACCTACTTCAACTTCACCGAGGAAAAGCTGCTGCACATCGCGGAGCAGGCGGCGGAGCTGGGGGTGGAGATGTTCGTGCTGGACGACGGCTGGTTTGGCCACCGGGACAGCGACAACTCCGGCCTGGGGGATTGGTTCGTCAACGAGGCGAAGCTCCCCGGCGGACTGCATCCGCTGATCGAGAAGATCAACGAGATGGGGCTGAAATTCGGCCTGTGGATCGAGCCGGAGATGGTCAACGAGGACTCCGACCTCTACCGCGCTCACCCGGACTGGGCCTTTTCGCTGCCCAACCGCCACCCCACGATGGGCCGGAACCAGCTGGTGCTGGACCTGTCCCGCAAGGACGTGCGGGATTACCTCTATGAGAGCATCGCCCGCCTGCTGCGGGAAAATCACATCGAGTACATCAAGTGGGACATGAACCGCTCCCTCTCCGACGTGTACTCCCGCCAGCTGCCCAGAGAGCGGCAGGGAGAGGTCAGCCACCGGTATGTGCTGGGGGTCTACGAGCTGATGGACCGGCTGACCACGGACTTCCCAGACGTGCTGTTTGAGGGCTGCGCCGGCGGCGGAGGTCGGTTCGACCCGGGCATCCTCTACTACTCCCCTCAGATTTGGTGCAGCGACGACACGGACCCCATCGAGCGCATCAAAATTCAGTACGGCACCTCCTTCGGGTATCCCGTCTCCACCATGGGCGCCCACGTCTCCGCCTCTCCCAACCACCAGACGGGCCGTACCACCCCCTTGAAAACCAGAGGCGTAGTGGCTATGTCCGGCAGCTTCGGCTATGAGCTGGACCCCAACAAGCTCAGCGAAGAGGACAAGGAGGAGGTCCGCCGCCAAATCGCGGACTTCAAAAAGTATTACTGGCTGATTCAGGACGGGCTTTACTACCGGCTGACCAAGCCCCAGGACGACGGGTTTTACAGCGCCTGGCAGTTCGTGGCCCGGGATGGCAGCGAGAGCCTCATCAACATGGTGGTCAGCAGCCCCCAGCCCAACTCCGCCCTGGTTCACGTCCGCCTGAAGGGGCTGGACCCCGACGGCGTCTATATCGACGAGGGGCAGGAGCAGCGGCGGTATCGGGGCAGCGCCCTGATGTACGGCGGCTACACCTTCCCGGTGCTCAACGGCGACTATCCCAGTATGCAGGTCCACCTGGTCCGGGTGGGCGAGGCGGTCAAAGCCTGATTCTTACGTCGTTTTCCACACACTGAGCCTGCCGGTCTCCGGCAGGCTCGCGCCCCATCCCAGCAAAAAGGAGCTTTCCACGCATGAAATGGTTACTTTCCTATCTATCCGCTGAAAAAGAGAAAATCGCCGCCCTGTCCGGCCCCAGGGCCAAGGCCGAGTACATCTGGCAGTATTACAAGCTGTGGATTATCGGCATCGTCTGCGGCGTCACCCTGCTGGGGTACATCATCTACCAGGTGAACACCGCCCTGGCGGAGAACTGGCTGTACGTCACCTTTACCAACACCTACGCCGAGGTGGGCACCGGCTCCGACCTGTGGGAGGACTTCGTGGAGTACGGGGACTTCGACCTGAAGGAGAAGAACGTGGTGTTCAACAACAGCTCCTATTTTGACTACGCCAGCAACCAGGGCGTGGGCAACACCTATTACGAGGTGTTTGTGTCCTATGTGGACGCCGGGACCCTGGACTGCGTGACCATGGAGAAGGACTCCCTGGTGGCGCTGGGAGCCAGCGGGCGGCTGCTGGACCTGAACAGCGAGGAATGTGCTTCCATTGTGGAAAAGTACGGGGACCGGCTGGTCTATTGCGAACCCTACGACGAGGAGTACAGCGACGACCTGGTGCCGGTGGGCATTGATGTCAGCGACAGCTGCCTGATGACGGAATACGAACTCTACGAGGACAGCTGCGTCATCGGCATCGGCGCGTACAGCAAGAACCTGGACGCGGTGGAACTCTTTTTAGACTATCTGATCGGGGAGGTTTCGTAACATGGCGGAAATGTTTCGGGGATTTTTGAGCAACGACAGCGCCTTTGGCCGACTGATGACCCGGCTGGGCATTATCATTGCCGCCAACATCATGTTTATGATTTTCAGTCTGCCGGTGGTGACGATCGGCGCGGCTTACGTGGCCCTGTACCACGTGATGTTCAAGACGTTGCGGGGGGATGGGGTCATCAACCCCTTCAAGCAGTTCTGGATCGGCTTCAAGACCAACTTCAAGCAGGCCACCATCTACTGGGTGGTGCTGCTGGCGCTGGTGGCCTTCGGCGCGCTGGACGTGTTCTGGTGCCGTCAGTTCGGCGGGGTGTTCCAGTATTTCATCTACCTGATTTTCGCCCTCGGCGTCATCGCTCTGGTGCTGACCATTTATCTGTTCCCCACCATGGCGGCCTTCCAGAACACCATCCCCAACCTGCTGCGCAATGCCTGGTACTTCGCCCTGCGCAAGCCGCTGAACCTGATCGTCATTGTGTTCTTCAACGTGTTCCCCCTGTACCTGACCTACACGGACGCGCAGATGATGCCCCTCTACGGCTTCATCTGGGTCACCTGTGGCTTCGGGCTGGTGGCCCTGCTGGGAACCACCCTGCTGCTGAAGGAATTTAAGCCCTATTTGCCAAAAGTAGACGCCTGCGGAGACTTTATCTTGGACGAAGAGGACGAGGCGGCCTGGGCGGACAGCCCGGACGGGCCGGAGCGCCTGGGCGCTGGCGGCGGCGCGCCGGAAAAATCCGAGGCAGAGATTTTGGAGGAAATGAAGAAGCTGGGCATGTAAAACCACCGATTTCCACCACAAAACCAGGAAAAAAACGGCCCTTTCTGTCAGACAGACGGAGAAAGGCCGTTTTTTTATGCGGGAAACACGGGGGGTTCTCCCTGTTGCCAAAGGTATCATTTGTTGGTATAATGAACAACATACGCTGTTTATTAACGATGTTTTCGGTAAAAAGGGCGCATAATAGACAAAAACGAAGAAAGAAGGGTGTACCCTTGCACTACTATCCTCGTCTGCGCGACCTGAGGGAAGATCATGACCTGACTCAGGGCAAACTGGTTGAGATGCTGGGAATGCACAAAACGACCTACGCGAACTATGAGCAGGGAAAGCGTGAGCCACCTTTTGAACTGATCGTCCAGCTGGCAGAGTTCTATAACGTGTCCATTGATTACATAGCAGGCTTCACAAACACGCCCCGTCCACTGCGCAAAACCAACCCCAAAAAGTAAAGAGAGAACCCCGCCGCTTTTGCAAAAGACGGCAGGGTTCTCTTATGTCCTGACAGCGTTACTTCACCCGGATAATGACCTCGGCGGTCTGGCCGTCGCCGCTGGTGCAGGTGACGGTGGTGGTGCCGGAGGCCACAGCGGTGACCGTGCCGCCGGTGGGGGAGACGATGGCGATGGAGCGGTCGGCGCTCTCCCAGGTGTACGTCCCGTCGCCGCCGGTGGGGGAGAAGGTGTAGCTGTCCCCCGCGCTGACCAGGGTGATGTCGTAGTGGTCCAGGTAGAGATGGGCCACCGCGTCAGAGGCCGCTGTGTCCGTTTCCTCGGCTTCCTCATCCTCCTCCGGGACGAAGTCGGGGTTTACCGCGTAAACGAAGCTGGGGACCTCCTCCAGGTTGTAGAGCTGATTCACGTAGTCAATGAGCAGGGCGGAGAAGCTGTCGAAGTCCGTCTTTGTCTCCGCCAGGGAGAGATAGCAGGTGCAGTCGTTGCTGGTGAAGGAGAACTCGCAGTAGTAGATGCTCTCCCCGATGACAAAGACCTCCAGGGCGCTGAACACGTCGGCGGGGGCTTCGACGCCTCCGGCCATGCCCGCGTTTTCGTACCCGGCCAGACCGTCCAGCAGGTCGGCCTCCAGCGTCATGCGCAGGGTGACGGTAGAGTCCCCGGCCCGGTACTCCGCCTGACCGATGACCTCGTCAATGATGGCGGCGGCGGAGAAGGTCAAATCGTCGTTCTCCGGCTCCAGCAGGTCGTAGCCCAGGGCCTCGGACACCTCGGCGGCGGAGTCTTTTTCCTCCACCGTGGGGGAATTGTCCCCGCCGCAGCCGGTGAGAGAACAAAGCATGGAAAGGGCCATAAAAAGCGCGAGAAAGCGTCTCATAGAATCAACCTGATTTCAAAAAGAAAATGGTACTTCACGGTTTCTGTGAAGTACCATTTATCTTATCGGGTTATCGGCAATTTGTCAATGTTGGAATCAAAGCTGCTCCACGAACCGCAGGAAAGCCGCTCTGCCTTCGGGGGTGCGCTTGTAGACGCCCGCGTCCTCCAGCACGCCCTTGAACACCTGGCCCACCTCCTGCTGGAGGATGGACATAAGGTTGAAGTCGGTCATCTCCGGGTGACGGGCCTGCACCTCGTTGGCCCAGACCGCGTGAGGGGCGGTTTTGGGGTCGGCCATCAGGTCCTTGCCCTCCTGAATGGCGTCCTCCAGAGCGGCCAGCTCGTCCTTCAAGCGGGCGGGGAGGACGGCCAGGCCCATGACCTCGATGAGACCGATGTTCTCCTTCTTGATGTGGTGCTTTTCCGCATGGGGGTGGAACACGCCCAGAGGACACTCCTCGGTGGTGATGTTGTTGCGCAGCACCAGGTCCAGCTCGTAGTCCGCTCCCCGCCGCCGGGCGATGGGGGTGATGGTGGAGTGGGCCTCGCCGTCTGTCTCGTGGAAGATAAAGGCGTCAGGGTCGTCGTAACTTCTCCACTTGTCCAGAATGTGGGTGGCCAGGGCGATGACCCGCTGGCGGTCCGGGGACTTGACCCGGATGACGGACATGGGCCAACGGACGATGCCCGTCTCCACGTCCTCGTAGCCGGGGATGGTGAGGGGAGTCTCCACTTCGGCCCGGGCCATGGGGAAGGTGTAGTTGCCGCCCTGATAGTGGTCGTGGCTCAGCACGGAGCCGCCCACGATGGGCAGGTCGGCGTTGGAGCCGATGAAGTAGTGGGGGAACAGGGTGACGAAGTCCAGCAGGTTGCCAAACGCCTGCTCGTCGATGTGCATGGGAGTGTGTTCCTTGTTCAGCACGATGCAGTGTTCGTTGTAGTAGACGTAGGGGCTGTACTGCAAAAAGAACTCCGTCCCGTTGAGGGTGATGGGGATGATGCGGTGGTTCTGCCGGGCGGGGTGGTTCAGGTGGCCCGCGTAGCCCTCATTTTCCGCGCAGAGCTGGCACTTGGGGTAGCCGGTGCTCTTGGCTTTCCCGGCGGCGGCGATGGCCTTGGGGTCCTTCTCCGGCTTGGAGAGGTTGATGGTGATGTCCAGTACGCCGTACTCCGTGTTCACCGTCCACTTTTTGTCCTTGGCAATGCGGTCCCGGCGGATATAGTTGGTGTCGCCGGAGAAGGTGTAATACCAGTCGGTGGCCGCCTTGGGGCTTTGCTGGTACAGCGTGTTGAACTGCCCGATGACCTCAGAGGGACGAGGGGTCAGCAAGCCCATCAGCTCCGTGTCGAAGAGGTCATAGTAGGCGGCAGAGTTGCCGTCGATGACGCCCCGCTGATAGGCGTCGTCACACAGGGCGTCCAAAATCTCCTGAATGGGGGGCAGTTGGCCGTCCACAGGCGCCAAACCCTCAAAGCCGCCCCGGTGCAGGGCTTCCAAAATGCGGTTGGCGGCCCAGAGCCGGTCCGCTTCAGTGATCCAGCCCTTGCGTACGGCGTATTCGATCAGCTGAGAAATTCTTTCTTCCATGAGAAACCGCTCCTCTCTGTATTTTTAGAAATCCGACTATTTCTTTGAATAAGCTGCGTTATGGTAAGCTATTAGCCGTTGCTGTCAAGCGGCACTTCCAAAGCTGTGCTTCTCCTTGTAGCTGTTAGTCAGGTACTATCAGTTTAAAGCAAACAGCTAAAAGGCTCATAAGGCTGAGTAAAAGGGATAAACCAGTTAAGATTATTTTCAGGCTTCCCCCTTTTTTGTTTGTCCTCTCTCAGCCACAAAAAGAATCAATGTCACGACTGCCGCCACTATTGCAAGCGCCAGAGCCAGAATAAACCGGTAAATGGTACTCTCGTTGCCCGCAACTACCCGTGCGATATTGGTGAGCTGCGGGGTGAGGAATGTTCCGATATTGCTTGCCGCCATGATGACAGCCGCGGCCATGGCAAGTTCCTGAGATGATTTGCAGAAAGAGGACGCCTGCAAAATGCACTGGGGCGACACCAAGCTGATAGACATACCGGCCAGCAGACATCCGATGTAGAGAAAGACCACGTTCGCTCTGGCAATCATAATCAGAAAACCCGCAGCCATAAACAAGAATCCGAGTGGAATCGTAAAAACGCCGAGACACTTTGAAAACTTACCGAAAACAATTCCCATCAGCGTTCCACCTAACAGAAATACAGTTGCCGCCCAACCGGCCACTACCGAGTTGCCAATACCGGACTCTGTCACATACATGGAAAGGTTGGTGGGACCAGCGTTAAATAGAAACAGCAGAATGACCGAGATTACCACATAAATCCACACTTTTCCGTTCTTTAAGAACGCAGCCGCGCTGCCTCCGCTTTCGGTTTCAGCGTCCCCCTCCTGTGTTCCTTGCCGAGCGGGCGATTCCTTCGGGACGAACAGGATCAGCAGAAGCAACCCCGGCAGAGCAATCAAATACACCAGATAGTCAAGATTCCAGGCGATTGCGGTGAGTACGCCGCCTATGGCGGTCATAATCATACCGCCCATATTAGCGGCGCTGGTCTGGAGGCCCATGAGGTTCTCCTTTTCCTGCCCCTCAAAGTAATCGGAAATCAGCGAAACGGTCAGCGCTGCAATCAGTCCCATTCCAATTCCCATCAGAGCAGACCACGCGAAAAGGAGCGGCAAGCTCTGATGAAAAATGGTTCCGAGCACCGCAGTTGCACAGATGCACAGGCTTCCGGTGCCAATGAGATATTTTTTCGGGAAAATAGATGTCAGCCACGCAGAAATCAGCGACAGAAAAACGACAAAGATTCCGGGCAGGGTCATCAGCATCTGAATGGTAGACGTTGCCACATCAGGGAACGCCGCCGCCATATCTGACATGGCGGGCGACAACCCGTTTGTCGCCATTTGTGAGAAGGTCAAAACCAGAATTGTGATTTTTAGCATCTGTTTGTTAATTGATTTTGTCATTTGGCATCTCCTTCCAGAAGCAGAAAACATTGTGGGGTACAAAAGGGGCATATCTGGCAACTTGTCAAAGGAAGAAACCTTTTTAAAACGAAGGCTGTAAATTTGTTATCTGACAATCCCTTTGAACCAGCCGCGTTGTGATAAGCTGCTGGCTGTTAGCTGTTAGTCAGGTAGTGCAAACCAAAAACGCAGTGCTTAAAAGGCAGCGCTGCCAAGCCAAAAGCGAATGAATATCAAGATGCTCATAGCGCTGAGCAAAAAGGAAAATCAAACAGAAAATACGTATCAGTTCAGTCCATCAGCACACAGCCGCCCACGGGACGGATGGAGGTGACGCGGCAGGCCCCTTCGCCCAGCAGGGCGTCCATGCCCGCCTGGAACGCGGGAACCTGCGCCAGAGGGACGTAAGCCTGGATGGTCCCGGCGAAGCCGCCGCCGTGGACCCGGCAGGCCCCCTGACCTGCCAGCAGGTGCTCCGCCACGGCCAGGGCCACGCCCACAGGCTGATCGACCGGGTTCCGATAGGTGGCGGCGTTCTGGAGGTACATAAAGGAGGAGCGGCCAGAGGCGTTCACCAGCGCCAGGAAGGAGGGGAAGTCGCCCCGCTCCAGGGCGGCCACCTGCTCGGTCACACGGGCGCAGTCGCCGTAGTAGTGGACGGCCCGGAGGATGGCCCGGTCACCCACCTGGGCCTTGATGGAGGGGATGGCGGCGTAGAAGTCCGCCTCCTCCACCTGGGAGAGGACCTCCTTGCCCAGGGCGGCGGCCACAGAGCGCATTTCTGCGGGGACGGCGGCGTAGTCGCCGGTCAGGTCGGCGTGGTCCGCGCCGGTGTCGATGATGCACAGGGCGTAGCCCGCCGTGGCGAAGTCGAAGTCTACCGCATGATAGACGGGGTTGGCCTTGTCCTTGAAGTCGATGGTGACGATGCCGCCCAGGGCGCAGCCCATCTGGTCCAGCAGACCGGAGGGCTTGCCGAAGTAAACGTTTTCAGCGTACTGGCCGATTTTTGCCACTTCATCCAGGGGGAGCACGCCGCCGCAGAAGAGGCCGTTGACCGCCACACCCACCAGCACCTCAAAGCAGGCGGAGGAGGACAGGCCGGAGCCGCCGGGCACGTCGGAGATCACATAGGCGTCGAAGCCGGAGACCGGGTAGCCCAGCTCATGCACGCGGGCCAGGATGCCCCGGATGAGGGAGGCGGTGGTGTTTTCCTCGCTGGGGACGGGGGCGAGCTGGGCGCAGTCCACGGAGATCATGCCGTAGCCCTCGGAGAAGATGTTCACCGTGGTGGTGCCGTTGGGCGCGGCACAGGCCAGGGCGTCCAGATCCACCGAACCGGTCAGGACCTTGCCCTGCTGGTGGTCGGTGTGGTTGCCGCCGATTTCGGTGCGGCCAGGGGCGGAGTAGATGGCGACCTGGGTGCTGTCGTCTTTGCCAAAGGTCTGGGCGTAGCCCTGGGCCACGTGGAGCACACGGGCGCGGAAGGGAGCCGCCTGCTCCGGCTTGCGGCAGTAGATGTAGGCCAGCCGGTCGTCGTAAACGCCATCGTTCAGGTTCTGTGTCAGCTGTTGGATCGTCAACATAGAGAAAACCACTTCCTGTTCTTTGAAGTTGCCGGGCGGAATGACCGGCCTGTTGTTACCGCCATTATAGCGTGGAGAAATGAAAAAGGATATAGCAGAATGTGAATAAAAGATGTAAAAAATGCAGGTTTGCGGGGAGGGAAACAATGGCTATCTCTTTGAATCAGCCGTGTTGTGATAAGCTATTAGCTATTAGCCGTTAGCTGTTAGTCAGGTGCCACCCAGTCTAAAGCAAACAGCCAAATAGGAAACTGAGAGCGGAACCACCCGTTTGTAAAAGAATGTAAACGATAAGCGTAGCACACAAAGCCAAGCACCACAAAGCTAATAGCTAAAAGCTAGAAGCTAAGAGCTAAAATGGTCATAAGGCTGAGTAAATGGGATAACCAACAAACAACATCTGTCACTCCCGCATACAGCCCCGGAACCGGAAGGTGAAGGACAGGGGCCGATCCGCAGGCAGCCAGTACTCCGGGTGAGGGACGCTGCCCCAGGTGTCGTCGCCGCCCACGCCCATCTGCTTCCAGGCGCAGCGGACCACCGTGTAGTGGACCGGAGGCAGCTCGTAGGGGTGCTGGGCGCAGTCGATTTCGTGGGGGGTCCAGGGCAGGGCAGAGAAGGTCATATCGTCGCCGGAGAACGCCATGCCACGGCCCCGGTAGTCGGTGACCCTGGCCCAGCGGACGCCGGTGTGACTGCCGGACTCCTGGGGCCGCAGGTAGCGGGCCATCTGGTCTTTGACGGTTCCGTTCCAGATGCCCAGGCGGACGCCGTTTTGCCGGTCTACATAGCTTTCCACCGGGCCGTTGCCGTACCACTCCAGCCGGTCATAGTTCGCGTCCAGCTTGAACAGCATCCCGAACTCCGGCATGGGGGGCAGACCCTCCACCGGGTCGTAGGTCAGGGTGCAGGCGATTTCGCCGTCTCCCCGGACGGTGTAGGCCACCCGGCAGGAGGAAGCGGGAGCGGTAGGCATGTGGTAGGTGTAGGTGACGGTGAGCTGTCCGTCGTGTTCCTCCACCTCCGGGGCATAGGCCAGATTCCAGTAACCCATGCCCGGCTGCCGGTGGCTGACGAACTGAGAACCCACCTTCCACTGGGCGGTGATGAGGTTCACCTGACCGCCCAGGTCGTTGTCCACCATGGGCCGCCAGAAGTTGGGGAGCGGGATGGTTTTCAGCAGCTCCACGCCGCCGTACTGGTAGGAGACCAACCCGCCGTCCGACTTGGAGAACAGGGCGCGGAAGTCGTCTCCTATCGCCCCAATGTTGAAATCAGTGCAAATAATACGGAGAGGATTCGCTTTCCGGGGCTGCGCCGGGGCGGACACCCGGTAAACGCCCTGCCCGAAGGCCACCTCATGGCCCCGTTTTGCCCAGGCCGTATCCTGCCGGAGCCGGAAGGACACGGTGACGGCGTACTCGCCGGGACGGGTCTCCGGCGGGAAGGGGAGGGAGTAGGTTTTCTCACTGAGGGGGGCCACATCGGTGGGCAGCGTCGCCCGGCGGAGGGGATGGCCGTCCCGCTCTACAATGACCTGGCAGTCATAGGCGGCGGTGGAGGTGAACAGGTGCTTGTTGACGATTTTCACCTTGTCCGCCGTCACCTGGGCGGTGATGTTCTGGTAGTTGAACTTGACCTCGGCCATTTTGGGGGTCTCGCTGCCGTCGGCGTAGCAGATGCCGTTGCCGGAAAACGCGCCGTCGTGGGGGCGGTCATCCAGGTCGCCGCCGTAGAAATAGGCGGTGTTGCCGTAGCGGTCCTTGCCCCGGATGGCCTGGTCGATGTAGTCCCAGATAAAGCCCCCCTGATAGCGGGGTTCCGTGTCGGTCAGGTTCGTGTAGCGGTCCATGCCGCCGGTGGAGTTGCCCATGGAGTGGGAGTACTCGCAGCAGAGGAAGGGTTTGTCCTTGTGTTCCGCCAGAAACGCCTGAATGTCCGCGGCGGAGGGGTACATCTGGCTCTCCATGTCGGAGCTTTCGGCGCTGTAACGCCGGTCGTGGAAGATGCCCTCATAGTGGACCAGCCTGGTGTCGTCCAGGGCGCGGAACCGCCGGGCCATGCCCCGGATGACCGGGCCGCCGTAGCTCTCGTTGCCCAGGGACCAGATGAGGACAGAGGGGTGGTTTTTGGCGGTCTGGTAGGTGGATTCCACCCGGTCCAGCAGCAGCGGCTCCCACTCCATATGGTCGCCGGGGAGGGCGCTCTCCGGCAGGTTGGTGCTGTTCTGCCAGGTGCCGTGGCTCTCCATGTTGTTCTCCGCCATAACGTAGAGGCCCAGTTGGTCGCACAGGTCGTAGAGCAGTTGGCTGTCCGGGTAGTGGCAGGTGCGCACGGCGTTGATGTTGTTGCGTTTCATGGTCAGCAGGTCCCGGCGGATGTGCTCGGCAGTGACCGCCCGGCCCACGTCGGCGGAAAAGTCGTGGCGGTTGGCCCCCTTAAAGACGATGCGCTGGCCGTTCAGAAGCATCAGGCCGTCTTTCAGCTCGAACCGGCGGAAGCCCACCTGTTGGGGGACGATTTCCTGCACCGTCCCCGCCCCGTCAAAGAGGGTCAGCTCCAGGTCGTAGAGGTTGGGCTTTTCCGCGCTCCACAGCAGGGGACGGTTGACTTGAATGACGGTGGAGAAGCTGTCGCCGCTACCCCGCAGGGTGGCCCAGTGCTGCCCGTTGGCGGTGACGCCCAGCTGCCAGTTGCCCTGACCCAAAATCGTGCCGGAGAGGGCCAGCCTGCCCCGGGTCAGCCCCTCGTCCAGGGTGGGGACCAGCTTCAAATCCTGAATGTGGAGACTGGGGACGGCGTACAGGTACACGTCCCGGTAAATGCCGGAGAAGCGGAAGAAGTCCTGATCCTCCAGCCAGCTCCCGGCGCACCACTTGTAGACCCGGAGGGCCAGCTTGTTTTCGCCCTCCTGCAAAAACTCCGTCAGCTCAAACTCACAGGGGGAGAAGGAGTTGGCGCTGAACCCCACATAGGCCCCGTTGAGCCACAGGGCCACGCAGCTCTCCACCCCCTGGAAGGAGAGGAACACCCGCTTGCCCGCCAGTTCCTCCGGCAGGGAGAAATACTTCACATAGCAGGCCACGGGGTTGTACTCCTCCGGAAGCTGGCCGAGGGCCACATCCTGGAGACCATCCCAGGGATACTGCTGGTTGACGTACTGGGGAACGCCGTGGCCTTCCAGCTGGATGTGGGCGGGGACGGCGATGGTCTCCCAGCCCCGGCAGTCGAAGTCAGCGGCCTCGAAGCCCTGGGGGACCTGGCCCTCGTTCTGTGCGCAGGCGAAGCGCCACACGCCGTTCAGGGAGTGTCTGAGGGGGTTCTCGCCCGCCTCCAGCGCCTCCCTGGAGGGATACCAGGCGTGGTCGGAGTGGGCGGGGAGCCGGTTCTCGGCAAAGTAAGCGGGGGAGCCGAGGGCGCGGTACGAAAAAGGCATAGCGATTCCTCCTAAAGATAGGTTGGTGACATTTATGATAGTATTGTAGCAGAGAAGAACAAGCCCCGCAAGCGGGAGAGCGGGAAGTTTCTTTCGGCGAAATGACGGAAAATCGGCCTGAAATTTTGACAAGAGCGACAGTTGACGGGAGAGTCGTTTTCAGGTAAAATGGAACAGGTAAGAGGGCAGGGTGTGGCTTGCCTGAAATCGATTTCGGTGATTTGGGGCGTTGCCCCTTCACATATTTTATTTTCATGGCGGTGGGCCACTCCACAAAAATGGTCGCCGTACATCCAAAAAGGAGGAATCTCATCCCGTTGGCTCACGGTGCGGCAGTGTGGAGACCTGTCGTAATGCGGATCGCTCTATACGGGCGGACGTGAGGCGGCCGTAGCGGAGGCTGGGTCGTTAGAGCCGGTACTATGTCTGAAGTTTTATTGAAGGATCTGAAGAAAGTCTATGACAACAAGGTGACTGCTGTTCACGATGTCAACCTGCACATCGCTGACAAGGAGTTCATCGTCCTGGTCGGTCCCTCCGGCTGCGGCAAGTCCACCACCCTGCGTATGGTCGCCGGTCTGGAAGACATCTCCGGCGGCGAGCTGTACATCGACGGCAAGCTGTGCAACGACATTGCCCCTAAGGACCGCGATATCGCCATGGTTTTCCAGAACTACGCGCTGTATCCCCATATGTCCGTTTACGACAACATGGCCTTCGCCCTGAAGCTCAAGAAGACCCCCAAGGACGAGATCGACAAGAAGGTCCGCGAGGTCGCTGAGATCCTGGACATCACCCAGTACCTGGAGCGTAAGCCCAAGGCTCTGTCCGGTGGTCAGCGTCAGCGTGTCGCCATCGGCCGTGCAATGGTCCGTGACCCCAAGGTCTTCCTGATGGACGAGCCTCTGTCCAACCTGGACGCTAAGCTGCGTAACCAGATGCGGGCTGAGATCATCAAGCTGCGTAAGCGTATCAACACCACCTTTATGTATGTTACCCATGACCAGACCGAGGCCATGACCCTGGGTGACCGGATCGTCGTCATGAAGGACGGTTTCGTCAACCAGATCGGCGCTCCTCAGGATCTGTTCAACAAGCCGGTGAACCTGTTTGTGGCTGGCTTCATCGGTATGCCCGTTATGAACTTCTTCGACAACTGCAAGCTGGAGCTGAAGAACGGTGTTTACTATGCCAACATGAAGGGCGTTTCCTTCAAGCTGGATGAGTTCCAGCAGAAGGCTCTGAAGCAGAACAACCAGCAGCCCTGCGACATCATCTGCGGCGTCCGTCCCTGCCATGTCACCATCGGCGAGGGCGACCTGAAGGCCAAGATCGAGGTCTCCGAGATGCTCGGCTCCGAGGTCAACCTCCACGCCGACTGCGAGGGCGACGAGGTCGTCATGGTTATCCCCACCGTCGATCTGGACGTGGACGTGTCCATGGGCGCTACCGTCAACTTCACCACCCAGCCCCGCCTGATTCAGCTGTTCGACAAGGCCACCAGCAACAACCTGATTTGGTATGATGCTGCGTCCGCCGCCGCCAACGCTCCTGTCAGCAAGAGCTACGATTTCGAGTAATCTGCGCATAGACTTTCCCTAGCATAAATTTTTATCCCGCTCCGAGAAATCGGAGCGGGATTTTTGTGCCTGATTTTCCGTGTAACGTCTTGCAAAACCTATCCCGCCTCTGCTATAATTTCCTCCGCCGCGCAGCTCTGGCGGAACTGCGCAAAACGGAGAGAAAAGGCGGAACGTGCTATGAAAACCATCAGAGCCAGCTACGACCACACCATCTACGCCTGCTACCTGGGCTACATCACCCAGGCCATTGTCAACAACTTCGCCCCGCTGCTGTTCCTGACCTTCCGCAGCAGCTACGGCATCCCCCTGGAGCAAATCACCCTGCTGGTGACGCTGAACTTCGGCGTTCAGCTGACGGTGGACTTCCTCTCCGCCCGGTTCGTGGATAAAATCGGCTACCGGGTGTGCGTGGTGGCAGCTCACGTCTGCGCCGCTCTGGGCCTGGTGTGCATGGGGACGCTGCCCCAAGTGCTGAGCCGCCCCTTTGTGGGGCTGTGCCTGTCCGTGGTGCTTTACGCCATCGGCGGCGGTCTCATCGAGGTGCTGGTCAGCCCCATCGTGGAAGCCTGTCCCACGGAACACAAGGAGGCGGCCATGAGCCTGCTCCACTCCTTTTACTGCTGGGGGCATGTATTCGTGGTGCTGCTCTCCACACTGTATTTCACCCTGTTCGGGGTGGAAAACTGGCGCTGGCTGGCCTATTTCTGGGCCGTCCTCCCGGCGGCGAACGCGGTGTACTTCTCTCAGGTGCCCATCCAGACGCTGGTGGAGGAGGGAGAGGGCCTCTCCATCGGGCAGCTGATGCGGAGCAGATTGTTTTGGCTGCTGTTCCTGCTGATGGTCTGCTCCGGCGCGGCAGAACAGTCTATGAGCCAGTGGGCCTCCACCTTCGCGGAGGACGGCTTGCAGGTCTCCAAGACCATCGGGGACCTGGCCGGTCCCTGCCTGTTCGCCCTGCTGATGGGCAGCTCCCGCGCCATTTACGGCAAGCTGGGGGAGCGGCTGCGGCTGGAGCCGTTTATGGCGGGCAGCGCCGTCCTCTGCGTGGTCAGCTACCTGTTGGCCTGTTTCAGCGCAAACCCGGCGCTGGGGCTGCTGGGCTGCGGCCTGTGCGGGTTCTCCGTGGGTATCCTGTGGCCCGGCACCTTCTCCATCGCCGCCAAGCGCTGCCCGGCGGGGGGCACCGCCCTGTTCGCGTTGCTGGCCCTGGGAGGCGACGTAGGCTGCGGCGGCGGCCCCACGCTGGTGGGGCTGATGACCGGCGTGCTGGGCGGCAACTTGAAGCGGGGACTGCTGTTCGGTATCCTCTTCCCAGTGCTGCTGCTGCTCTGCCTGTGGCTGGTGGGGCGAATGAGTGAGAGAAAGGACGCCTGATTTTATCTGGAAACAATGGAAATCCCAGGCACTCATGGGTGGGCGCCTGGGATTTTGTTCGTTGTTATGTGCCTGCTTTTCCATCAATCAACGGGAATCGTTTGTTTACTCGTCCTCTATATTCCACCATTCTAAAAGGGGAAAACCAATGATTCCCTTTTGCGCCCGGTCTAATTGACCGGCAGAGCCTACCCCTCGTCCAACAACCGGTTGGCAAAGCTGTTCAGCGCCTCGCAGGGTTCATATTCACAGCGGTAGCCCACCCCGTCGATGATGAGAAACGGGTTATAGGCATTGACCTCCAGGGTGGTCCCGTCCGCCAGCGTCAGAGAGAACACGCAGCCCTGCCCCATGTATTCGGTATAGGAGTTGTCCTTCCGGTAAATCACCACAGCGTTGAGGTCGGCTGCCAGCTCGTCCACCGCTTCGATTTCCACTGTCTCGCCCGGCGGCGTCAACGTGACGGAGGCCGCCGTGATGTCCTCCGCCGAAAGGTTCTTGAAGGGCCGCCGCCCCCATGTCCCCGACAGCGCCAGCACAGCGGCCCCCACCGCCACGGTGCAGACGAGGACCAGGAGGGCGATTCTTTTCTTTTTCATTGCGAGGCTCCTTTCCACCGTGAGGGGAGGGGCGCGTCAGAATCAGTTGTAAACGTCCCCGTCCCCGATGCGCCCGCTCTTTTCCTGGCAGATGGCCTGGTAGAAGGCGGCGTTGGTCAGCTGTTGGTAGGGGGTCACGTAGAAGATGCCCACCAACCCCAGGGTGATGGTGCTGAGCAGGTTCCAGCCGATGAAGGAAAGATCCAGCACGAAAGCTCGCCACTTGTTCCCATACATCAAATCGGCGCTGGCGGCAAAGACCTCCTTCCGGCTCATCTCCGGGCACTCGGCCAGCAAATAGGGGACCATCCGGTACTCGTAAGCCTTGACGATGCCGGGGAAAATAAACAGCAGCGACCACAGGACGATTTTCACGTCCCGCAGCAGCATGGTCGTGACGGTGGTCTTATAGTTGCTGTCGAAGGCGCAGAGTACCTCCCGCATTTGGGCGGGGAACCGCAAATTCACCAGAAAGAACCGGTGCGCCCCCACCGCCAGCGGGTTCAGCACGAAAATGTCCAGCACGAACACCACCGCCAGCGCAATGACCGCCGCCACACCGACGAAAGTACCCAAAAGACTGGAGACGGAGAAACTGCTGCCGCCCGTGCCGGTTCCAAACTCGATATAGGGGTCGTAATAGTCATCACCGTAGTAGCTGTAGCCATAATAGCTGTCACCGTAGTAGCTGTCACCAAAATAACTGTCGCCATAGTAGCTGTTGCCGTAATAATTGCCCTCGGTAGCCGTGGAGACAGCGTTGGACGCAGTGCTGCCAGCAGTCGCGCCGGTACTGCCGCCGTTGATGAGCAGGATGATCAGCCCCAACAGCACCAGCTTCCAGTAATTTGTATGCAGGGACGCTTTGGCCTGCATCTTTAAGGATTCTCTTGTCCGCTTCATAGTACGGGCCTCCTTTTGACGGTTCCTCTTGATTTAACAGACGTGAACTGTGAGACACCGTCCATCGTTTTAGTAATCATAGCACAATTCAGTGGGGAAGTAAATGAAAAACAGGTTAAATTTCGGTAACAGAACCTTTACAAATGGTTACAAAATCCGCTCAGACCGGGCAAATTTGTACTTGACAAACCCCGACTGTCTCCTATATAATATCTTCCTGTGAACGCACAAAGACTGCGAAGGGAAAAAAGACCCTGTGAGCCATTGCAGAGAGCCGCCGGTGGGTGCAAGGCGGCGTGGACGCAGGGGGATGCCTGTTCCCGGAGTTGACCGCCCGAACCGTTTGCGCAGTAGGGCTGTACGGCTGGACCCCGTTACCGGTCCGGGCCTTGTTAGAGGCTGCTGAGGGCCGTTGTGTGACCAACGGCTGAACCAGGGTGGTACCACGTTATGGTTTTGTAACGTCCCTGACCTTCTCAGAGGGTCGGGAGGCGTTTTTTTCATGCCTTTTCCCGGCTCCCGCAACTATACCGTTTTTGGAGGAGTTTTCACTATGCACGGCTACGAAAAGTACATTCCCTTTGTTCCCCAGCCCATCGAGAACCGCACCTGGCCGGACAACACCATCACCAAGGCCCCCATCTGGTGTTCTGTGGACCTGCGGGACGGCAACCAGGCCCTCATCGACCCCATGAACATGGACGAAAAGCTGGAGATGTTCCATATGCTGGTGGACGAGATCGGCGTGAAAGAGGTGGAAATCGGGTTCCCCTCCGCCTCCGACACCGACTATGACATCTGCCGGGAGCTGATCGAGGGCGGCCACATCCCCGACGACGTGACCATCCAGGTGCTGGTGCAGGCCCGCCCCCACCTCATCAAAAAGACCTTTGAGGCCATCCAGGGGGCCAAACACGTCATCTTCCACTTCTACAACTCCACCTCCACCCTCCAGCGGCAGGTGGTGTTCCGCACCGACGTGGCAGGGGTGAAGCAGATCGCCATCGACGCCGCCGATTTGATTTACGAAATGGCGCAGCCCGTCATCGCCTCCGGCATGGATCTGCGGTATGAGTATTCCCCCGAGTCCTTCATGGGCACCGAGATGGACGCGGCGGTGGAGATTTGCGCCGCTGTGCTGGATCACCTCCACGCCGACGAGGACCACAAGGTCATCCTCAACCTGCCCACCACCGTGGAGAACTGTATGCCCAACCAGTTCGCCGACGAGATGGAATATTTCATCCGCAAGCTGCCTGGCCGGGAGCGGGCCATCATCTCCCTGCACCCCCACAACGACAGGGGCTGCGGCGTAGCCACCACCGAGGCCGGTCTGCTGGCCGGAGCCGAGCGAGTGGAAGCCTGTCTCTTTGGCAACGGTGAGCGCACCGGCAACGTGGACATGATTACCGTGGCTATGAATATGTACGTCCAGGGGGTGGACCCGGAGCTGGACCTGAGCCACATGGAGCGCATCATCGAGATGTATGAGCGCTGCACCAAGATGAAGGTGCCGGAGCGCCAGCCCTACGCCGGGGACCTGGTGTTCACCGCCTTTTCCGGCAGTCACCAGGACGCCATCAACAAGGGCTTCAACTACATGACGGAGACCGGCACCGACAAGTGGATGGTCCCCTATCTGCCCATCAACCCGGAGGACTTGGGCCGCACCTACGAGCCGGTGCGCATCAACTCCCAGTCCGGCAAGGGCGGCGCGGCCTTTATCATGCACCACAAGTTCGGTTTCGACCTGCCCAAGGCCATGCACCCGGAGTTTGGCGCGGTGGTCCAGGCGGAGTCCGACCGCCAGGGCGTGGAGCTGAAGCCGGAGACCATCTACCGCCTGTTCGAGCAGGAATACCTGAAGGTGGACGGCCCCTATCGCCTCATCAGCAACAAGCTGGGCGCTACGGTAGAGAACGGCGTGGCTCATTCCCACTTCTACGGCAAGCTCCAGCACAAGGACACCGTCTTTGAGGTCATCGGCAACGGCAACGGCCCCATCGACGCCTTCTTCAACGCCATTCACGGAGAGCGGATGGACCGCTACCAGTTCATCGACTACAAGGAGCACGCCATCAGCCAAGGCTCCGACTCCATGGCCGTGGCCTATATCCAGCTGCGCAACAAGGAGGGCGACGACATCTTTGGCGTGGGCATGGACCACAACATCTCCATGGCCTCCATCAAGGGCATCCTCTGCGCCATCAACCGGGGCAAGGCCCTGGAGCATCGGAAGGAAGCGGAGGCAGCCGCCAAAGCGTCCGGCGATGAGGCGTAAGTGCCACACATAAAAATATACACCGTCCCGGGCGTTTTATACCGGATTTGTGGTTGCCAAACCGGGCAGACTGTGTTATAATTTTAACAATTAAAAACAGCGAGGCCAACTGCGCGGAAAAGGAGTGGTCGCCCTATGAAATGCCCGTTTTGCGGATATAACGACAGCAAGGTGGTGGATTCCCGCCACGCCGACGAGGGCGACAGCATCCGCCGCCGCCGGGTGTGCCTGAGCTGCGGCAAGCGCTTCACCACCTATGAGACGGTGGAGCAGGTGCCGCTGATGGTCATCAAACGGGACGGCAGCCGTCAGGCGTTCGATCGGCAGAAGATGCTCTGGGGCATGATCCGGGCCTGCTACAAGCGGCCCGTCTCCACCGAGACGCTGGAGCAGATCAGCATCGAGATCGAGCAGGAACTGCGCAACACCCTGACCCTGGAGGTCTCCGCCGAGCAGGTGGGGGAGCTGGTCATGGCGAAGCTGAAAGAGGTGGACGACGTGTCCTATGTCCGCTTCGCCTCGGTGTACCGCCAGTTCCGGGACATCACCACCTTCCGGGACGAGCTGGACAAGCTGCTCTCCCAGAAGTGAGATGGGAATCGCAATCCCTCATAAACGAAACAAACCCGCACACCGGTTTTTGAAGCCCGGTGTGCGGGTGTTTTTGCGTTCAATTTTCGCCCTGGGGTTTCCGGTGGAGCCGCGCCAGCGCCCAGTCCTGGAGCCTGTCGCCGTAGAGCAGCCCCAGCACAAAGAGGCACATTCCAACCGCCGCCACCAGCGGCAGCGCCCAGGTGGGGAGGGAGAACAGCGAGGCCCCCATCGCCGAGGCCACGAACAGCCCCCAGTGGCGGGTCAGCAGAACGATGAGGGCGAAGCGCCGATGAGGAATGTCTGTCAGCCCCGCCAGAATGCAAATCAGGTCGTCCGGGAAGAAGGGGAACAGGAACACCATCACCAGAAAGCTGTCCCGCTTGCGCCCAATCAGGTCCAGGTATTTGGGGGGCAGTTTTCGGCTGGCGACTCTCATGGCCCAGTCCCGCGCCAGCGTCCGGGCCAGGGAGAAGGTGATGAGACTGCCCAGGTTCACCGCCAGAAAGGTGAGGAGGAACCCCCAGCCCAGGCCGAAGCAGGCCCCGCCCGCCATGGCTGTCAGGTTGCTGGGAATGGGCGCGATGATGACGCTGGAGAGCTGCAACAGGAAAAACACCAGATGGGACCAGGGGGCGGAATCAGCCAGAAATTCCCGCAGGTTGTCCACACTTTTCAGACTGTGGAGCGCGCCGGTTTTCCAGAGGAAGAGGGAAAGGGCCAGCAGGAGGACGATGGCGGCGGCAATGGCGAAAAACCATTGTTTGGAATGTTTCGTGTTCAAAAGGACCCTTCTTCCCCAGGTTTTGCGGATTTTGTGGACTTTGTAATTGTATGGTAGCATATCCGCAGGAAAAAGAACAGTCCTTTTTAAGAATTTTAACAAAAGATTTGAAATATTTATGGAATCTTCATGTTTGGACGGCATAGCCCCGCGCCCTTCCGCATAGGATTCACCAGCAAAGGAGGGGGTCAGGGATGGAACGGGAGCTTCCACTGTACGAAAACGGCGTTTTGCGGGGACACATCCTCTGCAAGGACGAGGGCTGCTACATGACTTTTTCGGTGGACGCGCCCCTCTTGGGCGGCGGCGTGAAAAAGGTCTGGCTGTTCTCGGACGGAGGAGGGCGGCTGCTGTTGGGGACACTGGTCCCGGAGGGGCAGCGCCTTCGGCTCCGGCGGCGGGTTTCCCACTCGGACCTCCGGTTCCGGGGCATGGCCGCGCCCACCTCCGGGCAGATCAACCCCCAGGAGGCCGCGCCCGGCTGGAGCAGCCTCTCTACGCTGCCGCTCCATGACCCGGAACTGGTCGCCGCCCTCGCGGGCTTGCAGGGCAGTTGGCGCAGGGACGGGGACAGTGTGGAGCTACGCTTCCCCTGGCAGGTGGGGCAGGCGGTGCCGGTGGTCAGCCGCTTTTGCCTGGGCCAGCCGGGGGACAGCTGGTGGCGGCTGCGGCTGACCATCAGCGAAACCGCCAACGGGTAAAACAGAACGCCTCCGCGCTGCTTGCAGATAACAGACAGTGCAGAGGCGTGTTTTGTGTGTTTCAACCTTATGCTTCTTTGGAGAAAGGTCAAACCATAAGATAAGCACTATCCCTCTTGCCTCCCCTGAAAGGGGAGGTGGCGCGGCGTAAGCCGCGACGGAGGGGTTTCCAGCGCGGTTTCATTTTGCTATTGACAGGCCATATATGGGTGTGATATAGTAAGGATACACAAATGGTTGTTGTGTTTTCTTACCTCTAAGGGATTGATACGTAATCTTGTTTGTTGGTCTTGGCTTTCCTGAGTCACGTGTTTTCTTACCTCTAAGGGATTGATACTTTAGACGATACACTAACCTTTGCAGGATTTTCCGTGTTTTCTTACCTCTAAGGACTCCGCCCACAACAACCAAAAACCGGGACAGACGAACCAACCACGTCTGTCCCGGTTTTACATTTTGATATTCCTCTGAGCTGGCCTGACCGCCCGGACACAAAACCCCCTCCGCCATGCGCTGGCACGGCAGAGGGGGGGTACGTTGTATGGGGCGCTATATCATTTTTTCCCTTCCGGTCCGCTCTCCTGCACCGTAGAGAGCAAAATGCGGTCGTTGTCAAATTCCTTGCCCGTGCCCACGCTGAACTTCTCCAGCAGGTCCTCCACGGTCATCTTGGCCCGCTCCGGGCCGGAGACGTCAAAGACGACGTGGCCGGAGTCCATCATCAGCGTCCGGTTGCCCAGCTCCAGGGCCTGGTGCATGTTGTGGGTGACCATCAGGCAGGTGATGTTCCGTTCCGCCACGATGCGCTTGGTCAGGTCCAGCACCTTTTCCGCCGTGCCGGGGTCCAGGGCGGCGGTGTGCTCGTCCAGCAGCAGCAGCTTGGGGGTGACGATGGTGGCCATCAGCAGGGTCAGCGCCTGGCGCTGACCGCCGGAGAGGAGGCCCACCGGGTTTTTCATCCGGTCCTCCAGCCCCATGTTCAGCATGGCCAGGTGCTCCCGGAACATCTCCCGCTCCTTGGCGGAGACCCGGCTCAAAAAAGAGTGCCTGCCCTTGGAGGCCCGGAGGTAGGCCACCGCCAGGTTTTCTTCGATGGTCATGTTGGGGGCGGTGCCCTTCATGGGGTCCTGGAACAGGTGGCCCAGATACCGCGCCCGCTCGTACTCCGGCTTGTAGGTGATGTTTTCCCCGTCCAGAGCCACCAGTCCCTCATCGATGTAAAAGCCGCCGCAGATAGCGTTGAACAGGGTGGACTTGCCCGCGCCGTTGGAGCCGATGATGGTGATGAAATCCCCGTCGGGGACGTCCAGCGACACCCGATCCAGAGCGGTTTTCTGGTTGACGGTGCCGGGATTGAAGGTCTTGGAGACGTTGGTCAGCTTCAGCATACTTTACCACCTCTTACCTTTCGGTCAGCCAGGGCGAACCACACCGCCGCCGCCAGGCACAGCACCGCCAGCAGCACCGCCAGCGCCCGGGAGACGGGCAGCAGCACCGCCCAGACCACACAGCCAACGGTCAGTATAGCCAGGAACAGCGTCATTAATCGGTAGAAGCTCCTGCCGGAGAGGGCCATTTTCTTCTGCTGGAAGTCGATGAGCTTTTTGATTTGGGGGGAGGCGATAGCCACCGCCACGATGAGGGCGGAGACCAGCTTCAGCGCCGAGGCGGGCAGATTGAACCGCAGGGCGATGGCAACGATGACCCGGTACAGGCAGCTGCCCAGCACCACGCCCACGGCCCGCAGGGGGATGGTCCCCCGGTTGCCCACCAGAGTCTCACCGATGATGAGGGAGGCCAGGGCGATGGTCACCATGCCCGACCCCATGTTGATGTCGCAGGACTTCTGGTATTCCCCCAGCAGACAGCCCCCCAGCCCGGTGATGGCCCCGGAGATACACAGGCCCACCGTGGTGGTGAAGGCCGGGTTGATGGAGGAGGACTTGACCATGTCGGCGTTGTCGCCGGTGGCCCGGATGGAGAGGCCCAGCCGGGTGTTCAGGAATTGCAGTAGCAGCACCAGCACGACAGCCGTAAACAGCAGTCCCACGATGAGCTTGTAATAGTCCACCAGGGGGGTGCCGGAGAGGGCGGATTTCATCATGGTGAAAACCGTCTCGGTGCTGTTCAGGCTCAGGGTGGACTTGCCCATAATAAGGATGTTGACGGTATAGAGGCCGGTGTTGACAATGATACCGGCCAGCAGGCTTTCGACCCCCAGCCGGGTCTGGAGGAACGCCGTCACGAAGCCGGAGAGCATACAGGCTCCCATGGCCGCGAACAGGGCCAGGATGGGGTGACCCGCGATGGCCACCACGGAACCCACCGCGCAGCCCAGGGTAAAGCAGCCGTCGGTGGACAGGTCGCAGACGTTCAGCATGGAGTAGCTCAGGAACAGCGCCAGGGCCACCAGCGCGTAGATCACGCCCAGCTCCAGCGCGCTTTGGATGATGCTCCAGGTGATAAACATGGCAAAAACCGCCTCTTTTCGCTCAAAAAGTCAGAGAGTAGATTGGGGATAAGGGCAAAGGCTCTTATCCCCAAAAAAGTGCCGGAAATCAGAGAAAGTCAGAGCTTACTCGAACTCCTCCGCAGTCTGGATCTCCACGACCTCGGTGCAGAGAGGCGCGAAGGTCTCCTTAATGGTGTCCAGGTCGAAGCCGATGGCCTCGCAGGTCTCGGTGTTGATGGTGGCGATGCCGTTGTCGAAGGTCATGACGGGGGTGGTGGCGGGGTCAGCGCCGCTCACCAGCAGGTCCACCACCATGTCGGCGGTCATGACGCCCAGGTTGGAGTAGTCCACGCCGTAGCCGCAGAACGCGCCGTTCAGGGCGAAGGAGTCCGCGCCAGCGTAGTGGGGGATCTGGGCCTCCTGGAGCAGCTCATAGATGGTCAGCTCGGCGGTCATGACGGTGTTGTCGGAGGGGGTGAACACTGCGTCCACGCCGTCGGTGATGAGGCTCTGGGTGGCCAGCAGGATGTCGTCGGTGGTGGAGCCGGTCTTTTCCTCATAGGCGATGCCGTTCTCATCACACCAGGCTTTGGCGTCCTCGATGGGCTGAGTGGAGGAATCCTGGGCGGTGTCGTACAGCAGACCCACCAGCGCCAGGTCGGGGTCGGCGGCCAGCATCAGGTTCATGATGGCGGTGGTGTCCAGCGCGTCAGAGGTGCCGGTCACGTTGCCGCCCGGCTCTTCCATGGATTCCACCAGGCCCGCGCCCACAGGGTCGGAGACGGCGGAGAACACCACGGGGATGTCGGTGTCCTCAGTGGTGGCCTGCATGACGGTGGCGACGGGGGTGGCCACAGCCACGATCACGTCCACCTGGCTGGCGACCATGTCCGCGCCGATCTGGTTCAGCACGGTGGCGTCGGCCTGGGCGTTGTCGTAGTTCACTTCAAAGGTGCAGCCCAGCTCTTCGCCCTTGGCGGCCAGCTCGGTCTGGATGTTCTCCACGATCTGGTTCAGGGAAGCGTCGTCCACCCAGTTGACGATGCCCACGGTGTAGGTCTCGCCGGAGACTTCGGCGGTGGCAGCTTCGGTGGAGCTGTCTGCGGTCTCGTCAGCGGCGGCGTCCTCGGTGGCGGCGGAGGATGTGGTATCCTCCGTGGTGGTGGCGGAGCTGGAGCTACTTCCACAGGCCGCCAGGCTCAGGGTCATTGCCAGGGCCAACAGCAGGGCAAACATTTTTTTCATCAATAAGGACCTCCTCGATCTTTTTCAGGACGGTTACGGGAGCGATGCAGAAAGAAAAAGCACCCCTCATCCCCACCTCGGGACAAGAGCTGCTGCTTTCGCGGCGGCACCCAAATTGGCAATCATTGCCGACGGGAAGTACGTTGCTCCCGCAACGATTTACCAACGTTTAGTATAACGGGGTTTTCTGCGTTTGTCAATGTTTCCTGCGGGGATTTGTACGGAAATGCCCGCAGGAGTTTCGTTCTGACGGCACCGGGGGACGCAGAAAAAGCAACCGTCGTCCAAAGGCTGGCAGACGGCTGCTGATTCATCTCAACTGAGCAGGGTATACCCCGCGTCTGCGGTGACGGCGTCCTCCAGCCCTGCGGTGACGTAGATTTCGCTGTCGGTAGTGATGAACACGGCCTGAAACTCGTCGCTGTGGGCCTGCCAGTAGGCGGTCCCTTCCTCCAGGCCCATGATGAACAGGGCGGTGGAGAGGGCGTCGCCCAATGCGCCGTCGTCGGTGACGATGGTGACGGAGGTCAGGCCGCTGTCCGCCGGGTAGCCGGTGGCGGGGTCGATGATGTGGTGGTAGGTCTCGCCGGTGGTCTCGTCGGTGAAGTACCGCTCGTAGGAGCCGGAGGTGATGACCGCCTGGTCCTCCACCTCGATGACCGCGACAATGGCCCCCTCGCTGCCCACCGGGTCCTGAATGCCCACCCGCCAGAGGGAACCGTCGGGCTTGGCGCCCAGGCAGTGGATATTGCCGCCCAGGGAGACCATGGCGGAGGTCACGCCCATCTCCTTGAACAGCTCCATAATGCGCTGGGAGGTGTAGCCCTTGGCGATGCCGCCCAGGTCGATGGACTGCCCTTCGCCCAGGGTGACGGTGGAAGTGGCGGCGTCATAGGTGACGCGGTCCGCGCCCACCAGGGCCAGAGCGGATCGCAGGTCGGACGCCTCCGGCACCTGATAGTCCTGGGTGGTGAAGCCCCACAGCTCCATCAGGGGGTAAACGGTGATGTCGAAAGCCCCGCCGGTGCTGTCATAAATCTCCAAAGCCCGCTCGATGAGGGCGGCGGTGTCCTCCGAGAGGACGGCGGTCCCGTCCCGGTTCAGCTGAGAGACCTCGCTGTCCTCGCTGCCCACAGACCACAGGGCCTCCAACCGCTGAATTTCCTCCACGGCGGCGTTCAGGGCCTCGTCCCGGTAACTGCCGTAGGCGGTCAGGGTCATGAAGGTGTCCATGGCGTCCAGGTACTGTGTGCTGGACTCCGCCGCCTCTGGGTCAGGCTCCACAGTCCCGGCGGCGCAGCCGGTCAGCAGCAGCGCAGAGAGCAGGCAGCAGAGGAAACAAGATAGCTTTTTCATGGTCGTTCTCCCTCGGTTTGGCGGTCACGCATTGTAAAAAGCCCCTTTTTCGCAATATTTCCCCAATTTAACAAAAAATGAAGGAGAAAACGAGAAAAAGACGGCAAATTTTACAAAGCCTATTGACCTGAGTGTTACACCCAACTTTATAATATAGTTATTAGTGATATTTATAATGGTGACGTGGGGGATTCTGTGCGAAGGGGAATACTCATCTGGCAATAATAGAAATATTTCCCGTCCTCCGGCGCTTCAAACAGATGCCGAACCAAAATCGGCCCCGCAGCCTTCTGGCCCTGGGCCTCCAGCGCGGCCAACGCCGGAGGGAGCATCTTCTGAATCTCTTCCTCATCGCTGCCTGCCTTGCCGCCGATGGTGGAGCGGGGGATCTTCAGGTAGTAGCAAAAGACGCGGCAGGCGGGAAAACGCTCCACCTGACTGCCTCCCAGCTCCAGCAGCCGGGCCAGCTCCGCCGAAGCGGTGAAGCCAAAAATCACCTTTCCCTCCCGAATCAGCCTGCAATATTCCACCGCAGGCGTGGCTTCGGTCCAGTCGGACATGGCGGCGGTGTCCTCCGGAGAGAGGGGCAGGAACTCGGTCATCCCGGAGAAGGGGAAAAAGACCAGGTCGGGCCGCTCCTCTATGTCCCAGCTGCCCACCAGCGTCCCTTCGATTGCCTTCTGCTGGCAGGTGTGGACGAAGCGCAGCCCCTCCAGCGCCATGCTCCGCAACAGCTGCTCCCGCTCCAGCGCGGCGATGCGCAGGGCGTTCTCGTCAGTGTATTCCTCCAGGGTGGCCTCGTTGAGGAGGTGGCCGATCTCCCGCAGGGAGTAGCCCAGGTTTTGCAGCTTCTTGCTGATGAGGATGGCTGGGTACTGCGAGTGGTAGTAGTAACGGTACTGGTTGCCCTCCTCCCGCCGGGAGGTGAGGATGCCCTGCTTTTCGTAGTGCTTCACCAGGTCCCGGGTGACGCCCAGCCGTTGGGAAAATTCGCCCATGCGATATGTTTTTTGCTTTGCCATAGGGGTTCGCTCCTGTTTTATTTGAATTGATTCCTCTGACCTATAGTTTAGCGGAATGACAGCTGCTTTTCGATCATTTTTTTCGATTTTTACCGGAATCAGACGGTTTGCGCCGCTCATCCGGTCCCGGTGTCGGCCAAGGGGCGGACACCTATTGAGAAAGGCATGAGAAAGGAGATACAACGCATGAAAATTGGCTTTATGGAGCTGGTGGTCATCTTTATCGTGGCCCTGGTGGTCATCGGGCCGGACAAACTCCCGGAGTTCGCCAAAAAGCTGGGGGCGGGCCTGCGGGCCTTCCGGGAGGCCACCAACGACCTGACCTCGGAGATCCGGGAGAACGTGGTGGAACCCCTGGAGGAGGCACAGGCCCCCATCCGGGAGGCCATGGAGCCTCTGGAAGAGATGGACAGGGAGATCAAAGGCAGCGTCAAAGAGGTGAAAACCTCTCTGAATAACATCGGAAAGCCGAAGAAAAAGACTGTCGCTGACAAAACGCAGCAGGCCCCTGCCGCCGAAACGCCGGAGACCCCGGCAGCGGAGACGGCGGTTTCGGAACCGGTGCAGGCCCCGGAGACGGAGAGCGTCTCCCCGGCCCCGGCGCCCGACGCGGCAGAGGGAGCGGATGCAGTTCCCCCGGCGGCGGAGGACGCCACGCTAAACCAAAATAAAGGAGGAGAAACCACATGAAAATCGGTACAACTGAGCTGATCGTTGTTCTGCTGATCGTAGTGGTCTTGTTTGGCCCCACGCAGATCCCCAAGCTGACCAAAATGCTGGGCAGCAGCATCAAGAACTTCCGGGACGGCATGAAGGACGAGGACAAGCCCGAACAGGCGGAGGAGAGCAAGCCCCAGGATGAACAGGCGTAAGAAAAAAGCCCCGTCCGTGCCCGACAACGGGGAGATGAGCCTGAGCGGACACCTGAAAGAGCTGCGCAATCGCATCGTTATTTGCGTGGTCTTTCTGGTGGCCGCAGTGCTGGTGTGTCTGTTCTTCGCCCCCCAGCTGGTGGAGCTGTTCACCGACTTGGGAGAGGACTACGACTACAAGTTCGTCTACATCGCCCCCCAGGAGCTGCTGACGGTCCAACTGTCCATCGCCGCCATCGGCGGCCTGGTCATCAGCTCCCCCGTGATTTTCTACCACATCTACGCCTTTTGCGCCCCCGGCCTGAAAAAGCGGGAACGGCTGTTCTTCCTGCTGGCCGTGGGCTTTGGCGCGGTGTGCTTTTGCGTGGGCGTGCTGTTCGCTTACAAAATCAGCGTCCCCTTCATGCTCTACTTCTTCATGGATCTGAGCGTGGGGACCGACGTGTCTGCCTCCGTCAGCATCCAGAGCTATGTCAACTTCCTGCTGACGGTGTTCGTGGTGTTCGGCGCAGTGTTTGAGCTGCCGGTGGTGTCCGTTCTGCTGACCCGCATCGGTCTGCTCAAACCCCAGTGGCTGGCCAAGTCCCGGAAGGTGCTGTTCGTCCTCATCTTCGTGCTGGCCGCCATCATCACCCCGCCGGACATCCTTTCCCAAATTATGGTAGCTTTTCCCATGATGGCCTTGCTGGAGCTGAGCATCTTCCTGTGCAAAATCTGCACAAAGGTGTGGCACCTGGACGAGGACGAGGAGGAGGAAGAATCTACCGGAGAAGCGTGACACCCATTCATTTTTGTTATTCCGCGGCCCGTGAGAAGACCGCCGGTATATAAGCGACCCCCTAGAGAAAACTAGGAATCTATTTGGGAGGAAAAATTTATGGCCAAAAAACAGCCCATTTCCCGCCGGGACTTCATCAAGGGCATGGCGGCAGGCGCAGCCAGCGTCGTGACCCTTGGCGTACTCCAGGCATGTGAAGCCGGAGGCTCCACTACTACCGCGGCCTCGTCTGCCGCTTCGTCTGCTGCTTCCAGCAGCGGCACCACTGCTGCCAGCTCCATGAGTTACACCCCCGGCACCTACTCCGCCAGCGCCGCCGGTATCGCCAGCGATGTCACCGTCACCATGACCTTCGACGAGACCAGCATCACCGATGTGCAAATCGATGTTTCCGGCGAGACCGCCGACATCGGCGGCGCGATTGGCGACGATATGGCCCAGGCCATTCTGGACGCCCAGTCCTGCGATGTGGACGTGGTCTCCAGCGCCACCGTCACCAGCAACGCCATCAAGACTGCCGCCGCCGATTGTATCTCTCAGGCCAGCGGCACCACCGTCACCGTCAGCGAAGAAGAGGACAACGGCTCCTCCGACTGGCTGGGCGAAGCCCCCGAAATCTCCGAGGACGAGATCACCGAGACCCTGGACACCGAGGTCCTGGTAGTTGGCTGCGGCTCCGGCGGCTGGATCACCGCCATGACCGCCGCCGAAGAGGGCGCGAAGGTGCTGGTGGTGGAGAAGAAGGAGTCTCCCACCGGTCCCCGTGAGGACATCGGCTCCATCAACTCCAAGCTCCAGAAGGAATCCTTCGAGGAGTACCCGGAGTTTGAAATTGACAAGATGGAAGCCCTCCAGGACATCGTCCGCTACGGCGCGGGCTATGTGAACTCCGACCTGATCCGCTGCTGGGAGGACAACAGCGGCGAGATGGTGGACTGGCTGACCGAGCTGCTGGAAGGCACCGGCAACTGGTACATGAGCCTGGAAGGTGGCGTGGGCGACACCAGCGACCCCGGCCGCGACAAGGCTTATGCCACTGGTCACAGCCCTCACCTGACCGACGACGCTCCCGAGGACACCACTCTGAACTCCACCTTCCAGGCCCACTGTGACGACCTGGGTGTGGAGTGGAAACTGTCCACCGCTCTGGTCAAGCTGGAGCAGGACGACAGCGGCAAGGTCACCGGCATCATTGCTCAGGATCTGAGCGACAACCACTATGTTCGCGTCAACGCCAGCAAGGGCGTTATCATGTGTACCGGCGGCTACGCCACCAACACCGAAATGATGAAGGCGCTCCAGCCCCAGACCCTGGAGATGAAGGTCAACTATTCTAAGGGTTCCACCTGCGACGGCTCCGGCATCAAGGCCATGCTGTGGGCGGGGGCCAAGTTCAGCCCGGTCCACGCCTCCATGATGTTCAACCGCTGCTGCGTCAAGCCAGAAGACACTGCCGGATACGAGACCACCGGCGAATGGTTCTGGTTCGGTGAGCAGCCCTTCCTGAAAGTCAATCTGAACGGCGAGCGGTTCTGCAACGAGTCCGGCCCCTACGAGTTCATGCTCCACTCCATGTGGATGCAGCCCTATCACACCTACTGCGACATCTTCGACGCCAACTGTGAGCAGTACGCCGAGCAGTTCGACGAAGTGGGCTGCTGCCGCCTGTTCGCCTTCCCCAACGGCGCGCTGTCCAACCGCACCTTTGAGGCTTGCTGGGAGTCCAACGAGGAACTGATCGAGGCCGGTTACATCCAGAAGGCTGACACCCTGGAGGAGCTGGCCGAGAAGCTGAACATCCCCGCCGAGACCTTCGTGGCCACCGTGGAGCGCTACAACGAGCTGTGCGCCGCCGGTGAGGACACCGATTACGGCAAGGAGACCCACCGCATGACCCCGGTGGACACCGCTCCCTTCTACGGCGTCCGTACCGCTGCCTGGCACCTGACCACCCTGAGCGGTTGCCTCATCAACACCGATATGCAGGTCATCCAGGAGGATGGCACCCCCATCGAGGGCCTGTACGCCACCGGTGACTGCTCCGGCGGCTTCTTCGGCGACACCTATCCCAACCTGTTCACCGGCCTGGCCTGTGGCCGCACTATGACCTTTGGCCGTCGCGCTGCGAAAATCGTCGCGGCTCTGTGATTTGCCGCGCAAGGCTGTAAAACTGTCCCGCTGTGTGGAGGCCCCCTGCGCTTTCCACACAGCAGAAAGGAAGAGAAAATATGGCAAATAAGCCCATTTCCCGCAGAAACTTCCTCAAAGGCATGGCTGCGGGCGCTGTCAGCGTGGCGACGATGGGCGCGCTCGGCGGCAGCGAAATTGCCCTGGCCAGCGACGCGGACACCAGCGCCGCCAGTGCCTCCGGCTCCCTGACCTACACCCCCGGCACCTACTCCGCCAGTGCCGCCGGTATCGCCAGCGATGTCACCGTCACCATGACCTTCGACGAGACCAGCATCACCGATGTGCAGATCGACGTTTCCGGCGAGACCGCCGACATCGGCGGCGCGATCGGCGACCAGATGGCTCAGGCCATTCTGGACGCTCAGTCCTGTGACGTGGACGCGGTTTCCAGCGCCACTGTCACCAGCAACGCCATCAAGACCGCCGCCGCCGACTGTATCTCTCAGGCCAGCGGCACCACCGTCACCGTCAGCGAGACGGAGGACAGCGATTCCTCTGACTGGCTGGGCGAGGCCCCCGAAATCTCCGAGGACGAAATCACCGAGACCCTGGACACCGAGGTCCTGGTGGTGGGCTGCGGCTCCGGCGGCTGGATCGCCGCTATGACCGCCGCCGAAGAGGGCGCGAAGGTGCTGGTGGTGGAGAAGCGCGAGTCTCCCACCGGTCCCCGTGAGGACATCGGCTCCATCAACTCCAAGCTCCAGCAGGAATCCTTTGAGGAGTACCCGGAGTTTGAAATCGACAAGATGGAAGCCCTTCAGGACATCGTCCGCTATGGCTCCGGCTACGTCAACTCCGACCTGATCCGCTGCTGGGAGGACAACAGCGGCGAAATGGTGGACTGGCTGACCGAGTTGCTGGAGGACACCGGCAACTGGTACATGAGCCTGGAAGGTGGCGTGGGCGACACCAGCGACCCCGGCCGCGACAAGGCTTATGCCACCGGCCACAGCCCCCACACCACCGACGACGCTCCCGAGGACACCACTCTCAACTCCACCTTCCAGGCCCACTGCGATGACCTGGGCGTGGAGTGGAAGCTGTCCACCGCGCTGGTCAAGCTGGAGCAGGACGACAGCGGCAAGGTCACCGGCATCATCGCCCAGGACCAGAACGACAGCCACTATGTCCGCGTCAACGCCAGCAAGGGCGTTATCATGTGTACCGGCGGCTACGCCACCAACACCGAGATGATGAAGGCTCTCCAGCCCCAAACCCTTGAAATGAAGGTGAATTTCTCCGGCACTGGTTCCACCTGCGACGGCTCCGGCATCAAGGCCATGCTGTGGGCAGGGGCCAAGTTCAGCCCGGTCCACGCCTCCATGCTCTTCAACCGCTGCTGCGTCAAGCCCGATGAGACCGCTGGATACGAGACCACTGGTCAGTGGTTCTGGTTCGGTGAGCAGCCCTTCCTGAAGGTCAACCTGAACGGCGAGCGGTTCTGCAACGAGTCCGGTCCCTACGAGTTTATGCTCCACTCCATGTGGATGCAGCCCTACCACACCTACTGCGACATCTTTGACGCTAACAATAAGGAGTATGCCGAACAGTTCGACGAGGTGGGCTGCTGCCGCCTGTTCGCCTTCCCCAACGGTGCGCTTTCCAATATGACCTATGATTATATTTGGTCTGTAAACGAGGGATTAATTGAAGATGGCTATATCCAGAAGGCTGACACCCTGGAGGAGCTGGCTGAGAAGCTGAACATCCCCGCTGACACCTTCGTGACCACCGTGGAGCGCTACAACGAGATGTGTGCAGCGGGCGAGGACACTGACTACGGCAAGGAGAAGCACCGCTTGACCCCTGTGGACACCGCTCCCTTCTACGGCGTCCGTACCGCTGGCTGCCATCTGACCACCCTGAGCGGCTGCCTCATCAACACCAACATGCAGGTCATCCAGGAGGACGGCACCCCCATCGAGGGCCTGTACGCCACCGGCGACTGCTCCGGCGGTTTCTTCGGCAACACCTACCCCAACCTGTTCACCGGCCTGGCCTGTGGACGCACCATGACCTTTGCCCGCCGTGCGGCCCAGATCGTGGCGGCCCTGTAATCTTCCATATTTCGGCGGTGCGCCCGGTTTGGGCGCACCGCAGGAGATAAACCAAATCCACGGGAACGTTTTCTGACCCTCACAGGAGCGTTTCCAAACGTTCGCAGTTGAGGGGTACGGAACGGTAAAGAGCATCTTCTGAACTGAATCCAGCCTTTCTGCTGCGGACGGCCGCAAATTTTCGCGCTGTACGGGGAAACCCTGCCCTCTCCGCCAGCAGAAAGGAAGGAAAACTATGGCAAAACAACCCATTTCCCGCAGAGACTTCATCAAGGGCATGGCTGCTGGCGCGGCCAGCGTAGCCACGCTGGGCATCCTCAACGCCTGTGAGTACTCTACCTCCAGCAGCACCGCCGCCGCCAGTACCGGCGACACCAGCGCCGCTGCGACCGCCGCCAGCTCCGGCGGGTACACCCCCGGCACCTATTCCGCCACCGCCACCGGCATTGGCGAGGTCACCGTCACCATGACCTTCGACGAGACCAGCATCACCGATGTGCAGATCGACGTCTCCAACGAGACCGCCGACATCGGCGGGGCCATCGGCGAGGATATGGCCGCCGCCATTCTGGAGGCCCAGTCCGCCGACATCGACGGCGTTTCCGGCGCGACCCTGACCAGCAACGCCATTCGCACCGCCGCCGCCGACTGTATCTCCCAGGCCCAGGGCACCGCCACTGCCGCCGCCGAGGAAACATCTTCCTCCTCCAGCGACGACTGGCTGGGCGAAGAACCCGACATCACCGACGACGACTGCTCCGAGACTTTGGAGTGCGAGGTGCTGGTCATTGGCTGCGGCGTAGCCGGCGTTGCCGCTGTCCGCGCCGCCGCTGAGGAGGGCGCGCAGGTCATCGCCATCGAGAAGGGCGACAGCCCCCAGTGCCGCAGCGGTGAATACGCCGTCATCAACGGCAAGGTGCAGGCCAACTGGAACCGGGATTACTGGACCAAGGAGCAAATCAACTCCATCTGCGACTTCCATGTGCAGGAATCCTGCTACAAGGTCAAGCAGGCGATTGTCAACAAGTGGGCCAACAACATCGGCGACGTGTTCGACTGGTGGGTGGAGCCCAACACCAGCCTGTACATCGCGCCGGAGACCCGCTCCCCAATTCCCGATGAGAGCGCGGATAACTTCCTGATTCCCATCTTCTACCCGCTGCCTGAGGCTTACGACTGGACCCAGGAGCGGTTCCCCTGCTATCCCACCTCCGTGGAGTTCAAGCCCGACCAGAGCGTCAACTTCAACGCCAACATGGACGCGGCTGTGGCCACCGGCAACGTGGACGCCCACTATGGCTGCTTCGCCGAGAAGCTCATCATGGAGGACGGCAAGTGCGTGGGCGCGTACATCCGCGACGCCAACGAGGGGACCTATTTCCGTGTCAACGCCAGCAAGGGCGTCATCCTCGCCACCGGCGACTACTCCCAGAACGAGGCCATGGTGCAGCACTTCTGCCCCGATGTCATCGAGAACGGCATCACCCGGATGTTCACCAACGTGGACGTGGAGGGCAACTTCACCAACATGGGCGACGGCATCAAGCTGGGCATGTGGGCCGGAGCGCAGGTGCAGCAGTCCCACGCGCCGATGATCCACCACATGGGCGGCGGCGCGGACCTGGAGGGCGTCGGCGTCATGGGCATCGCCGGGTTCCTGAATCTGGACCTGAACGGCAAGCGCTTCATGAACGAGGACCTGCCCGGCCAGCAGATCGAGAATCAGATCGAGCTGCAAAAGGACCGCAAGTCCTGGCAGATTTTCGACGCCAACTGGCCGGAGCAGCTGCCCTATATGCCCGCAGAGCACGGCGGCGCCTGCTACTATGAGGACTACGCCAGCGAGGACGAGGCCCCTGCCAACAACGCCACTTACCGGAACTACAAGAGTCCCTATCAGCTGGAAGCCGCTGTGGAGGATGGCCGCTGTGTCACTGCCAACACCCTGGAGGAGCTGGTGGCCCTGATGTATCCCGACGACGAGGACGCTCAGGAAACTGCGCTGGAGTCCATCGAGCGGTACAACGAACTGGCGGAGGAAGGCTTCGACGAGGACTTCGGCAAGACCGCCAGCCGGATGTGGCCGCTGGAGAACCCGCCCTATTACGCCGACCAGTTCGAGACCGCCCTGCTGCTGGTCATCATCGGCGGCCTGGAATCGGACGAAAACTGCCACACCTATGACGAAAACCGCAACATTATCCCCGGCCTGTATGTGGCCGGCAACATTCAGGGCAGCCGTTTTGCCGCTGAATATCCCATCACGCTGAAAGGCGTGTCCCACTCTATGGCTATGTATTATGGCTACGTAGCCGGAAAGGAAGTTGCCTCCCTGTAAGCTTCCATTTATGCTTTAGGAAAGTGAGGGAAAGCATTTATGCCAAAACTGACATTCCGGGGTGGCGTGCGCTTAAAGGGCTATAAAGAACTGAGCGCAAATGTGCCGATTGTGTTCCATCAGGCCAAGGGAGAACTGGTGTTCCCCCTGAACCAGCACGTTGGCAAGCCCGCCATTCCCATTGTAAAACGAGGCGAAGCTGTCCTGGCAGGGCAGATCATCGCCAAAGCGGACGGATTTGAGTCCGCAAACATCATCACCTCCGGCTCCGGCAAGGTCAAGGCCATCGAATCCCGCATGACCTCCGCCGGCGTCATGGCCCCATGTATCGTCATCGACAACGACGGACAGTACAACCTGGCCCCCGGCGTGGGAGAGCCTTGCGACTACACCAAGCTGACCAACGAGGAGATCGTGGCCAAGGTCCAGGCTGCGGGCGTGGTCGGTCTGGGCGGCGCGGCCACCCCCACCCACATCAAGCTCTGCCCGGAGCAGCCGGAGGAAATCGACCACCTCATCGCCAACGGCGCGGAGTGCGAGCCGTACATCACCTGTGACGACCGGCTCATGCAGGAGCAGCCCGGCTGGATCGTCAGCGGACTGAAGGTCCTGATGCAGATGTTCCCCGCCGCCGACGCGGTCATCGCCATTCAGGACGACAAGCCCGCCGCCATCGCCGCCATGCAAAAGGCCATCGAGGGCGAGCGGAAGATGTCCGTCATGGTCCTCAAGACCAAGTACCCCCAGGGCAGCGAGCGCAACCTGGTCCACGCTGTCACCAGACGGAAAATGACCTCGGACGACACCCCCGCCAACCTGGGCTGCATCGTCAACAACGTGACCACCCTGGCCGCTATCTATCACGCCGTCTGCCTGAACGAGCCGCTGATGGAGAAGGGCTTCACCGTCACCGGCGACGCGGTGGCGGAGCCTCACAACTTCCTGGTGAAGATCGGTACCTCCTGTAGTGAAATTCTGGAGGCCGCCGGTGGTCTGAAAGCTGAGCCGAAAAAGGTGCTCATCGGCGGCCCCATGATGGGCATGGCCATCACCGACCTGGACATCCCCATCGCCAAGAGCTACAACGCCCTGGTCTGCATGACCCACGACCCGGTGGAGGACTGCGAGATCAAGGAGACCGCCTGCATCCGCTGCGGGCGGTGCGTCCGGGCCTGCCCGGTGGGGCTGGTGCCCCAGATGATGGCTCAGGCCGCCACCGCCAAGGAGTACGAGCGCTATGTGAAGCTCCACGGCCTGGACTGCATTGGCTGCGGCTGCTGCGCCTACATCTGCCCGGCCAAGCGCCCGCTGACCCAGATGTTCAAACAAACCAAGCCCATCGTGCTGGACCTCCAGCGCCAGGGCAAGCTGTGAGGAGGGATCAGGAATGGAAAAACTGCTTAACGTCTCCTCCTCTCCCCACCTGAGAGAGCCTTATCTGTCCACCGGCCACGCCATGTACGACGTGGTTCTGGCCCTGATGCCCGTCACCCTCTTTGGTATCTGGCATTTCGGCTTCCACGCCTTCATGATTCTGGCGGTCAGTGTGCTGACAGCGGTGATGACGGAGTTCATCTTCGACTACATCACCCACCGGGAGAACACCGTCAAAGACGGCTCCGCCGTTGTCACCGGCCTGATGCTGGGCCTGTGCCTGTCCCCCACGGTGCCGCTGTACATCCCCTATCTGGGCAGCCTGTTCGCCATTTTGTTCGTCAAGTGCGTGTTCGGCGGCCTGGGCCAGAACTTTATGAACCCCGCTCTGGCGGGCCGCTGCTTCCTGCTGATTTCCTTCAGCACCGTGATGTCTGACTTCGGCATCGACGGCGTCTCCAGCGCCACCCCTCTGGCGGTGCTGGCCAACGGCGGCACGGTGAACATCACCGAGATGTTCCTGGGCTTCACCGACGGCACCATCGGCGTCAGCTGCGCGGCCATGCTGGTGGGCGCGGTCTACCTGCTCATCGTGGGCGGCATCACCTGGCACATCCCCGGCTCCTACCTGCTGAGCTTCGTGATTTTCATGGGTCTCTTCGGCGGGCAGGGCTTCGACCCCCTGTTCCTGCTGGCGGAGCTGTGCGGCGGCGGCCTGATGTTCGGCGCGCTGTTCATGGCCACCGACCCCGTCACCAGCCCCATCACCTCCCGTGGACAAATCTACTACGGTGTGGTGCTGGGCCTGCTGACCGCCATTTTCCGCACCTATGGCAGCTCCACCGAGAGCGTCAGCTACGCCATTATCCTGGGCAACCTGGTGGTCCCGCTGATTGACCGGATCTCCATTCCCAAGCCCTTCGGCGTGGGCGACAACGCCAAGAAGCCCAAGCCCAAGATCCCCAAGGCCGCAGTTGCCCTGACGGTCATCACCCTGCTGGCTGGTCTGGCCCTGGGCGGTGTCAACACCCTGACCGCCGAGACCATCGAGCAGCAGGCCATCGCCGCCAACGCCGCCGCCTATTCGGAGGTCGTGCCGCTGGCAGAAGAGTTCGGCTACGACGACGCGATTTCCGCCAACGTGGAAGAGTTCGCGGAAGATGTCTATGGCCGTGGCACCTACGGCAATGTCTACATCAATGACGTGGTGGTCGGCACCGATTCCTCCGGCAACGTGGTTGGCTACGGCATCAACGTGACCACCGCCGACGGCTTCGACGGCAACATCACCATGACGGTGGGCATCGACACCGACGGCACCATCCTGGGCATCGCCTTCACCGAGCTGAACGAGACTGCGGGCATGGGTATGCGCGTGGATGAGGACAGCTTTAAGGAGCAGTTCGTGGGCGTCCAGGTGGAATCCTTCACCCTGAACAAGAACGGCGGCTCCACGGCGGACGATGAAATCGACTCCGTCTCCGGCGCTTCCACCACCTCCGGCGCGGTGGTCAACGCGGTCAATGCCGCCATCGACTTCTACGCCAACTACATTCAGTGAGGAGGGGAATATTGATGAACAAATATACAGAGCGTATTTATAACGGCGTCGTCAAGGAAAACCCCACCTTTATCATGATGCTGGGCATGTGCCCCACCCTGGCGGTCACCACCTCGGCCATCAACGGCTTCGGCATGGGCGTCTCCACCCTGGCGGTGCTGATCCTCTCCAACCTGATCATCTCCGCCCTGCGGAAGGTCATTCCAGACCAGGTCCGGCTGCCGGCGTATATCGTCATTGTGGCCTCGCTGGTGACGGTGATCCAGCTGCTGATCCAGGCGTACATTCCCTTCCTCTACGACGCGCTGGGTATTTACATCCCGCTGATCGTGGTGAACTGCATCATCCTGGGCCGGGCGGAGGCTTACGCCGCCAAGAACCCGCCCCTGCTGTCCGTCATGGACGGCCTGGGCATGGGCCTCGGCTTCACCCTGGCCCTGACCCTCATCGGCATCGTCCGCGAGCTGTTCGGCGCGGGGACCCTGTTCGGCGTGCAGGTCATGCCCGGCTTCTATGAGCCGGTGGCCATCCTGACCAAGGCGCCCGGCGCGTTCCTGGTGCTGGCCATCATCATCGCCATTATGAACGGCGCGCAGATCGACACCGCCGCCAACGACAAGGTGGAGAGCTGCGACGGCTGCTGCGCCACCTGCGGCAAGCCCTGCGCCACTCCCAAGCAGGAGACCGCTGAGACAAAGGAGGGTGAAACCGTATGACATCGCTGTTTATGATTGTGATTACCGCCGCCTTCGTCGATAACGTGGTGCTGAACCAGTTCCTGGGGCTTTGCTCCTTCCTGGGCGTTTCCAAGCAGATCGAGACGGCGGGCAGCCTGGGCGCTGCGGTCATCTTCGTCATTACCATCGCCTCCGGCGTGGCCAACCTGCTCTATGACTTTGTACTGGACCCCCTGGGCCTGAGCTATTTGCAGACCATCGTGTTCATCCTGGTCATCGCGGCCCTGGTGCAGATGGTGGAGATGTTCCTGAAAAAGGCGGTCCCCGCCCTCCACAGTGCGCTGGGCATCTACCTGCCCCTCATCACCACCAACTGCGCGGTGCTGGGCGTTGCGCTGAACAACGTCACCGACGGCTACAACTTCATCCAGAGCGTTCTGGCCGGTTTTGGCACCGCCGTTGGCTACACCATCGCCATCGTCGTCCTGGCCGGTATCCGGGAGCGGCTGGCGTACAACGAAAACATCCCCAAGGCGTTCCAGGGCGCACCCATCGTGCTGCTCAGCGCCGCGCTGATGGCCATTGCGTTCTGCGGCTTCAGCGGCCTGGCTTGAGAAAGGGAGGACTGAACGATGACATTGATTGTTTCCAGTATCCTGATTCTCGCGGTCATTGGCCTGCTGGTGGGCCTGATGCTGGTGTTCGTCAGCGAGACCTTCCACGTGGAGGTGGACGAGCGGGAAGCCGCTGTCCGGGAGTGTCTGCCCGGCAACAACTGCGGCGGCTGCGGCTACGCCGGCTGTGACGCGGTGGCGGCTGCCATCGTCAAGGGCGAGGCCCCGGTCAACGCCTGTCCGGTGGGCGGCGCGCCTGTGGCGGATAAGATCTCCGAGATCATGGGCATCAGCGCCGACAGCACCGAGAAAATGGTCGCCTTTGTCAAGTGCGCGGGTACCTGCGACGTGATGAAGGTCAAGTGCAACTACTTCGGCATCGAGAGCTGCGAGGCGGCAGGCTCCCTGCCCGGCAAGGGCGTTCGCGCCTGTCAGCAGGGCTGCCTGGGCTATGGCAGCTGCGTGAAAGCCTGTCAGTTCGACGCCATTCACGTGGTCAACGGCGTGGCCGTGGTGGACCGCTCCAAGTGCGTGGCCTGCGGCAGCTGCGTCAAAGCCTGTCCCCAGAACCTCATTGAGCTGGTGCCGGACCGCAGCACCTACGCCGTCCGGTGCAGCAGCACCGAGAAGGGCAAGACGGTCAAGGCCCTGTGCGACGTGGGCTGCCTGGGCTGCGGCCTGTGCGTCCGCCAGTGTGAGCAGGGCGCTATCACCCTGAAGGACAACGTCGCTCACATCGACTACAACAAGTGCATTGGCTGCGGCAAGTGCGCGGAGAAGTGCCCGGCGAAAATCATCCGCCTGCGGTAAATCAATAGCAATCACATAAAAAGGGCTGTATCAGGACTTCGGTTTTGATGCAGCCCTTTGCTGTGCAGCGCTGTAGCATCGCCGTGTTCACTCCACCGCCCGGCGGCGCGTTTTCGTGAAAATATACAATACAATTTTTGTGAAATATTTCGGCGGTTGCTATACAAATTGAGAGAAAACCCGCCTGCGGACGGCAGCAGAGGCGTGTCTGCGCGGAAAAGAGCAGCCGGGCGGCGCGGAACGGTGCGCACCTGGGAGCAACCACCGATTTCACCCGGTCCGATGCAGCCCGGTCAGGGGTTTTGCTGTTATCAAGTGAGAAAAACCGGCGTTTTTTCCCGGAAAAACCGCTATTTTTCGATACAACATATGTTTTCCGCGCTGCCGGGCACGGAATTGCCGCCGGATGCAGGAGCGGCGGTCCCTCCTTTCAGGCTGCTAAAGAGTCGCTGGACGGTCCTTTCAACCTCCTCTTTATGGAAAGCGATACAAAAGTTATATGGAAAAATGTGAACAGACATTGAATTTGTTTTGTTCTATCCGCCGAATTTTGTGTTTCAAGGAAAAAAGAGTTGTCTTTTCGACAGAAATGTTGTACAATTTATACAAGTGGAATAGGAAGAGACTTGTGGCTAAATGGTTTAGCCTTTTCCGAGGAAATTGCGTGTGGGGATTTGCAGGATTCCTGCCATCTCTTTGCGTTTTCATCGGAAAGGCGGCCCGGCAGCTCCAGGTCAGTTCATTTCATCGCCTTGGCCTGCCCGGTGCAGGGCAGGCAGTACGTTTCACTAACCCATTCAAGGAGGAAAAACACATGAAGAAAAAACTGATCGCTCTGCTCCTGGCGCTGGCCATGGTGCTGAGCCTTGCCGCCTGCGGCGGGTCCAGCTCTACGACCACAACGGACAGTGACTCATCCACGACTGCGTCCGACGACAGCGAAACCACGACGACCCAAACCGATATTAAGATCGGCGTCTCCATTTGGAGCTCCACCGACGTGCTCGGCTCCCTGAGCGCCGACATCATCCAGACCGCCGCCGACGCCCTGGGCGTGGAAGTGGTCTTTGTGGATCAGGGCCACGTCTCCGAGCAGGTCACCGCCTCCGTCGAAACCCTCTGCGCCGCCGGCTGTGACGCCATCATCATCTGCAACTCCGCCGACTCCGAAATGACCTCCGCCATCAACACCTGCGACGAGTACGGCACCTATCTGGTGCAGTTCTACCGCATCATCAGCGAAGAGAACAGCCCCGAAGTCTATCAGACTGCTGTCAACTCCAGCTATTATGTGGGCGCTGTCCATGAGGACGAGTATGGCAACGGCTACACCCTGATGAACCTGCTGCTGGAGAACGGCGACCGGAACATCTGTCTGGAAGGCTGGACCGTGGGCGACGCTACCTTCCAGCAGCGCTGGGAAGGCTACCAGGCTGCGCTGGCAGACTGGAACGAGGCCAACCCCGACGACCAGGCGACCATGACCGACCCCGTCTATGCCAACACCTCCTCTGAGGAGGGCGCGCAGGTCACAACCAGCTTCATCAACACCTATCCCGACATGGACGCTCTGATCGTGGCCGGCGGCGGCGGCGATCCCCTGGTCGGCTCCATCGGCGCCATTGAGAACCTGGGTCTGACCGGCACCATCGACGTGGTCTCCACCGACTTCCTGGAGGACCTGGGCGACCAGCTGGAGAGCGGCGGCATGTTCGCTGAGTCCGGCGGCCACTTCTGCGACCCGCTGTACGCCTTCCTGATGGCTTATCAGGCTTGCACTGGCGATCTGACCGTCACCGCTGGCGAGTTCGGCTATGAGATCGAGTTCCCCTATGTGTACGTTTCCTCCGCTGAGGACTATGCCAACTATGAGACCTACTTCGTCGATGATTCTCCTTACACCACCGACGAGATCCTGGAGCTGGCCACCTATGACTTCGACGCTCTGAAGGAAGCCGCCACCAGCCTGTCCATCGAGGACGTTATGGAGCGCCACGCCAGCTGAATTTCGTAAACACACCAACCGCACGAGAAATCGAGTAATCTTTTACCGCTCGTATATGCAGGGGGAAAGGGACATCTCGCATGTCCCTTTCTCCATACCAGCCCCCGCCGGGCAGAGACATATACGCAGAAAGGAGAACTATGAAAGAAAAATTTGACAGATTTAAGACATCACAGTGGTACGGCCTGGTTTTGCTGGCTCTGCTGCTGCTGGTGTTCTGGGGGTTCTTCAAGATTCTGCGGCCCGCCACCTTCGGTACGCCCCAGAAGCTGATCCTCTACGCACAGACCGCCATCATCTACGCGGTGGGCGGCTGCGGCCTTTACTTCATCGTCTCGATGGGCCTGTTCGACTTCTCCATCGGCGCGAACATCGTGCTGTCCGCCGTTATCGCAGTGTCGGCCAGCCAGTACCTCGGCTACGCGGGCCTGATTTTGGCCCCCATCATCAGCGGCACCCTGATGGGCGTTGTCAACGGCATCGTCTATGTCAAGCTGCGCATCCCGTCTATGATCGTCACCACCGGTCTGGCGCTCATCTACGAGAGCCTGAGCGTGTTCGCCGCCGGTGGCAGCGAGAAGATTTTGGACAGCTCCCTGCGGGCCTTCGGCTCCTACCCCTATAACCTGATCGTCGCCGTCATTGCCTATCTGCTGTGCGCGGGCCTGCTGAAATACACCAAGGTCGGCACCTACAGCAACGCCATCGGCAGCAACGAGTTCGTGGCCAAGAACATGGGCGTGGACGTGAACAAGTACAAGGTCATCTCCTTTACCCTGTGCGGCATGTTCGCGGGCATCATGGCTCTGCTGACTATCAGCTACGGCACCTCCATGACCTCCGCCTCCAACATGAGCTCCATGAGCCGGAACTTCACCCCCCTGATGGGCGCGTTCTTCGGCGTGGCCTTCAAGAAGTACGGCCATCCCGTGGTCGCCGTAGTGGTGGGCCAGATGGTGGTTTCCCTGCTGTTCAACGGCTTCGTGGTGCTGGGCGCACCGACCACGGTGCAGAACATCGTTACCGGCCTGACCCTCCTGGTCATCGTCACCATGACGACCAAGGCGGTCAAGGGCGCGGTCGTCAAGTAAAGGGGTGAGAAGAATGGGAGAACTGTTATTAAAAGCCGAAAATATCGACAAGTCCTTCGGTCTCACCCACGCGGTCAAAAACGTGTCGCTGGAGTTCAACAAGGGAGAAATCCACGCGCTGATCGGTGAAAATGGCTCCGGCAAGTCCACCTTCACCAATATGCTCTGCGGCATCTACACCATGGACGGCGGCACCTTCACCCTGGACGGGGAGGAGGTCCACCCCAAGAACCAGGTGGACGCCAACCACCACGGCATCGCCATCATCGTGCAGGAGCTGGGTACCCTGTCCGGCCTGACGGTGGCGGAGAACATCTTCCTGGGCAACGAGGACCAGTTCATCAAGTTCGGCATCAAAAACACCGCCGCCATGAACAAAAAGGCCCAGGAACTGCTAAACGAGTACGGGTTCAGCCGCATTTCGGCCACAGCCGTCATCGACAACTACAACTTCGAGGACCGCAAGCTCATCGAGATCGTCAAGGCCACCTACTTCCACCCGAAGATCGTGGTCGTGGACGAGACCACCACCGCCCTGAACCAGAGCGGCCGTGACGAGCTGTTCAAGCACATGCTCCGCATCCGGGACGAGGGGAGCTGCGTTATCTTCATTTCCCACGACCTGGGCGAAGTGCTGCATTACTCTGACCGCATCTCCATCCTCCGCGACGGCGACTTCATCGCAACCATCAACGCCGACGACGTGAACGAGGACGAGCTGAAGCGCCTGATGGTGGGCCGTGAGTTGGGCGACCGCTACTATCGTACCGATTACGGCGAGAAGGTTTCCGATGAAGTGGTGCTCTCCCTGAAGGACGTTTCCGTTCCCGGCGAGCTGGACCACGTCAACCTGGAGCTGCACAAGGGCGAGATTCTGGGCATCGGCGGCCTGAGCGACTGCGGTATGCACGAGCTGGGCAAGGCGGCCTTCGGCGCGTCCTATGACCGCACCGGCACCGTCACCCTGGGCGACGGCACCCCCATCAACGACATCAACACCGCCATCAACCACAGCATGGCCTACGCCTCCAAGGACCGCGACAACGAGTCCCTGGTCATCAACGACACCATCCAGGACAACATCACCCTCCCCTCCATGCGGGACATGGGATTCCTGCTCTCCGGCAAGAAGATGAAGGAGTTCGCCAACAAGTACGCCAAGATGATGAGCGTCAAGATGGTCAACGTGGACCAGTTCGTCTCCAATCTGTCCGGCGGCAACAAGCAGAAAGTGGTGCTGGCCCGGTGGATCGGCAAAGGGTCAGACATCCTGATTCTGGACAGCCCCACCCGCGGCATCGACGTGATGGTCAAGGCGGACATCTACGACCTGATGGACCGCATGAGAAAAGAAGGGAAGGCAGTGCTGATGATCTCCGAAGAGATCATGGAGCTGCTGGGCATGAGCGACCGCATCGTTATCATGCGCGACGGAAAGGTCAGCGGCGAGTTTACAAGAAGCCCGGACCTGTCTGAAGAGTCCCTGATCGACAAGATGGTTTAAGGAGGCGGGGACATGAAAAACAAAATCAATCGTTCAACGATTCGGGAAATCCTTCCCGTAGCCGGGCTGGTCTTCGTCATCGTCCTGTTTGCCATCCTGACAGAGGGACGAATCGTCAACCCCACCAACCTGAAGCTGCTGCTGAGCCAGACTTATATGCTGGCTATCGCCTGCATGGGCGTGTTCTTCGTCATGAGCATGGGCTGCCTGGACTTCTCCCAAGGCTCCCTGATGGGCGTGACCTGTATCGTGGTCTGCTACCTGTCCAACATCAACCTGTTTCTGGCCATCATCGGCGGCATCGTCGCCGGCGGTCTGCTGGGCGCGGTCAACGGCTACTTCCATGTGGTCCGTAAGATCCCGTCCTTTATCGTCACCAACTGTATGATGTACGCCCTGCGCGGCGTGGTGGCCTACCTGACCACCAAGTCCCCGGTGTACGCTGTCAGCACCATCTCTAACCTGAACACCATGCCCTTCATGCTGACCATCACTCTGGTTGTGCTGGCCATCGGGTTCTTCTTCTACAAGTTCACCAGCCTGGGCGCCAACCTGAAAGCCATCGGCGCAGGCGAGAAGGCGGCCCGTTTCGCGGGCATCAAGGTCGAAAAGACCAAGTTCCTGGTCTATGTGGCGGCGGGCGCCATCACCGGCTTCGCGGCGTTCATCAACGCCATCAAGGTTGGCTCCGTCACCTCCACCGGCGGCAACCAGCTGGAGACCCAGATCCTTATCGCGCTGGTGCTGGGCGGTATGCCCATCTCCGGCGGCGCAAAGTCCCGGTTCACCAATATCATCGTTGGCGTGCTGCTCTACAAGTTCCTGACCACCGGCCTGGTCATGCTGGGCTTCACCACTGCTATGCAGCAGCTGATTCAGGGCATCGTGTTCCTGATCGTGGTGTTCCTGTTCAGCGACCGTGAGTCCATCCAGGTCATCAAGTAAGCGCAAGTTATCCCTTTTTCGAGCTTATACATCCTGGCAAACCCACCCGTTCATGCGGGTGGGTTTTGTCGTTGCCGGACGGGGAAGATTTTGGATAAAAGCGAATACAAATAGGATAAAATATATTAAATTACACGGATAGTATCACAATACCGCCGCATCTGCCCCTCGTAACGGCGGCTGCGGGACGCAAAACACGCCCGGCTGACAGAGATTGTCGGTCGGGCGTGTTTTTTACACGATGGGAAGGCTTTTCACTTGTAGAAAAATACATCTTTCACATCACCATTGGAATCTACGATTTCGGCTCGCCCTGTAATTTCTTCTCCGTTGCCGGACCTATAGCTGCCGGACTTATAGCCTGCAAGTGCATTTCCAAGCAAAACGCCCTCAATGGAAGGAAGAATAAAAATGACAAGTACACAGACACCAAAAAACACAGTTTCTGAATTTTGCAGCACCGCATATGCAGCATTGAGAATCAAACTCGGAATTATGCCGATCACCAAATACACAACCAGGAAAAGATATTTCAAAATCAGAGCCAGTATTTGCCCCGGAAACGCCGTCAGAAATAAATTCGACACTAACGCCAGCACCGGTATCAAAAAGCACAGCACAGCAGTTACAATGGCTCTGCCCTCATGTTCGCAATAGTGATAGTGATGGTTTCTGATACATTTCACAGCAATCACGCCAACCGCTACGGAAGCGCACATCAGCGCCATGTTGATAATACCAATCTCCCAGTTGTCATAAAAACCAAGGATTCTGGTAGCATATGAACCAAGAGCAAAGCTGGCAAAAATCGAGATTATATATTTAATCACCGTCAATTTAGACACCCCTCTCCTATGTTTTCAAACGTTGTTTGCATCTATCACTTAGCTGTACTTGTCCCGAAAATACAGAGCGGGTATACGAAATCGTATTATGGTTTTGTCCCTTTACAGGGAACCCCCGGTGGGCCAGGCCCACCGGGGGAAAAGGTTATTCACATTGCCACAGGGCGCTGTCTCTTACTTGTACAGCTCCTGGAGGCGGGTCAGATGCTCGTAACGGGCCATAGCGGTGTCCTCGGACTTCTGGAACAGCTTCTCGGCGCGATCCGGGAAGGAGCGGGTCAGAG
>MSHH01000081.1 GCA_001941075.1 Oscillospiraceae bacterium Zagget6
GGAAAGGAATGGTCATAACAATGGCAATCGGGGAACGGATACACTTTTTCCGCAAGAAGCGGGGCATGAAGTTGAAACAGTTGGGGCAGGCTGTGGGCTTTCCGGAGAGCAACGCCGATGTGCGTATGTCACAGTATGAGTCTGGCAGCAGAACACCGAAAGCCGACATCACGAGACGATTGGCAAATGTGCTGGATGTTTCACCCCAAGCTCTGACCGTTCCAGACATCGACAGCTACACTGGCTTGATGCACACTCTGTTTACCTTGGAAGATGTATATGGATTGAAAGTCACGAACCTGGGTGGTGAAGTTGTTCTCCGTGTCGATGTATGGCAGGGGAAGGATGCCACTGAACTGCAACGGATGCTCTGTGTGTGGCAGGAGCAGGCCGCAAAGCTGGAGACAGGGGAAATCACCAGGGAGGACTATGACCGCTGGCGGTATCACTATCCTGAACTGGACACTTCCCGGTTGTGGGCTAAGGTGTTTCCGCAGGAACTGAGTGATTTGATAATGGGTAATCTTCACAATGATGAGTAAGCCTGTTGACTTTGCAGGGAACTGGATCAGGTTCCCAAAATGGGGACTTGCGGAGGCAGTTTGGTTGTTCCCATTTTGGGAACAACCACCGCAATTGATGGAAAGTCACCGCAAGTTCTGATTTTCAGAACTTGCGGTGAGATGAGTAAAATTGTCAATACAGAGTAGTAAATCCTCAAAATGGGGATTTACTACCGGGTTTTATTGCTCATGCCGGTATTCGATTGCGCTTTTCAAGAGGTCACCTTGACCTCTTGATATTGGCGTTTACGGCAATCATCTCGCCATTAAGAGGCTTTGAGGAGGTGACTGGGAAAAGCATCGTGAATGCCAGGTTAATAAGGCCGATTTTGAGCGGGCTTTGCGGCCTTGCAAATTTTCGCGCTGAAAACCGTACCAGGTTCATCGGTCAGCGATTCTCTATTCGATGTTTTACTTGCGCTATTAGATGGGAAATCACGCTAAACAAAACATAAACACTGAAATCAGCGAATCGGAACATCCGCGGTGTGTAGAAGACTTCGGCAACAACCGACAAAATCGCCTGTGCGCGAGTATGCCCAATTATAATGAGGCCACATCGTGAAATATGAAGTGGTCTCATTATTTTCAGTAGCGGCTGCTGAAATTCAACATCAACAAAAAGAAGCCGGTGCATCGTGTTCTGCGATGTACCGGCTTGCTTGTGGCAAATAAGAGTGTTGGAAGCTGGTATCAGCTCCGATTGAAGTAACCTGTGGTCGTTATCAAAGTGATAACGGCTGTAAAAGTTAGCTAAATCATGGCATATGCTGATGACATCACTCTGCATCAATGAATCTTTGTTCAGTCAGCGTAAATCAGCTCAGCCAGAATAATCTCCTCAGCCCTGGCCTTGATATTGTTCATCCGCCGCACCCATTCCATCTGGTCGATCCTTTTCAGTGTAGCAGTCACGCCCTCCTGCTCCGCCATAGCAGGGATCATGATTTCCAGCCGCTGGTGGCAGGCTTCGTCGATCTCTGCCAGGTGGGGGAACAACTTCTCCGTCAACACCAGGTCGCTGTACTGAATGGGTCGGTGCTTCCGGAGAAAGGCCCGGCGCATCCAGCCATACTTGCCGATGTGGTAGTGCGTGGTGTTAGAGAGAGCAATGTTGGGGAGGTAGTAGTCCCCGATTTTTGTGTAAGTAATGTCCATTTGAGGCTCCCTTCGGTGATGGATTTTTTACAGCTATGGTGATTCTGGGATTATCACCCCCAATCTTCATAACCGCTACCGATTCACCACAAACGAGCCGCAGTCATGATGTATTTTCAGGCAGCGTGGTAAGTTGCCCTTTATAAAATACATCGTGTTTCGTGTTTTTTGCAATTTGCCTGACGCCGTCTTGACAAATCCTGTCACAATTAGTAAAATGAAATCACAACAGGGAGCTTCACACCTTCGGAAAATGGAAAACGCTGCGCCTGAGCGTTCACAAGGAGTATGCTATGGTTGAAAAGAAGCGGAGAAAGAGCAAGCTCTATCGCCTGATTCGCGCTGTTTTGATCGTGCAAATCCTCTTGCTGGCCGTCAATACAACGCTGCTGCTGTTTGCGCTGCGCCGCTATTTTGGAGGGGCAAACCCGGACAGCGAGGCCCTGGTCGCTGCATCCTCGGCGGAATCAGACCCAGCCGGGACGGGCAGCGGCGAAATGAACGGTATGGCGGCTGACGAGGAGAAGGGCGCAGAAACAACGGCGGATGAGAGTGCAGCGGAGACGGAAGAACCCAGCGAGGAAGAGCGGCTGGCTGACGAGGCAAGCAAACTTCTCGGTTCCATGGAGTTGCAGGAAAAGGTTTATCAGCTGTTCATCGTGACACAGGAGCAGCTGACCGGCGTCTCTGTCGCAACGGAATCGAACGAGTGGACCGAGACGTGTATCCAGAACTACCCGGTGGGTGGCATTGTCTACTTTGAGGACAATATTCAGACGCCGGAGCAGTGTACCGCGATGATCAGCGGTATCCAATCTTATTCCACGCTGGGCCTGTTCATTGCAGTGGATGAGGAAGGCGGACGTGTGGCGCGGCTGGGCAACAATTCCGCCATGGGCGTTACGTCCTTCCCCAGTATGCAGGAGATTGGCGCCCAGGGAACGGAGGCAGCCTATGACGTTGGGGCGACCATCGGCGCGGAGATTCAGCAGTTTGGCTTCAACGTGGATTTTGCTCCGGTCGCAGACGTGTACACCAATGCGGAGAACACCGTCATTGGCGACAGAGCCTTTGGCTCAGATGCCGCTGTTGCAGCGGAGATGGTGGCGGCAGCCGTCGAAGGGTTCCACGACAGCAATCTGATTTGTACGCTGAAACATTTCCCTGGTCATGGAGATACGGCTGAGGATTCCCACTATGGTACTGCAACGTCATACAAGACCTTAGAGCAACTGGAGGAGGAAGAATTTCTGCCCTTCCAGGCAGGCATCGCGGCAGGTGCCGACATGGTGATGGTGGGACACATCTCCACGCCCAACGTGGAGAAAGCAGGGGAGGAGGACAACCTGCCCGCCACCCTGTCTTACACCATGATAACAGAGACCTTGCGGGGAGAATTGGGCTTCGACGGCGTCGTTATCACCGACTCCCTGTCCATGCAGGCGATCACAGACAACTATAGCTCCGCCGAAGCTGCGGTGATGGCGCTGTCCGCAGGGGCAGACATCCTTTTGATTCCCAGCGATTTGGAAGCGGCGGCAAATGGGATTTTGGAAGCAGTCAACAGTGGAGAACTGACAGAGGAGCGCATTGACCAAAGCCTGATGCGGATACTGACGCTCAAACTGCAATATGGCATCATACCTGCTGCGACGGAGTAAAAATGGTTTCATAAAGCATGGGGCCAGGCGCTTTACCTGACCCCATGCGTTTTGCTGGAACAAAACTTGATATTTTTCGGCACTTGCTGCTTGTGCCTGAGACGCTCTTGCAGCTTCTCGCCGCGTCATGGGCGTTATTGCTCTGGCGGAGCCGTTTCTGCCTCCTTCGCCCGGTGGTAGGAGACGCCCTTGTTCACCAGCTGCCGGAGGATGTCATAAATCACGGCGAACACCGGCACCCCCACCAGCACACCGCCAAAGCCGAACAGTCCGCCGAAGGTAATAATGGCGAACAGCACCCAGAAGCTGGAGAGGCCCGTCACGTTGCCCAGGATGCGGGGGCCGAGATAGTTGCCGTCAAACTGCTGGAGCACCAGGATAAACACCAGAAAAATGAGGGATTTCACCGGGCTGACCATCAAAATCAGCAGGAACGAGGGAATCATACCGATATAGGGGCCGAAGAAGGGGATCACGTTGGTCACGCCCACGATGACGCTGACCAGCACCGCGTAAGGCATTCTCAAAATCAGCATCCCGATGAAGCAGATGATGCCGATGATAAGCGAGTCGATGAGCCGCCCGCTGATGAAGCCGCTGAACGCCCGGTCCGCGAAACGGAACTCCCGCAGGATGATCTCCGACCACCGTTTGCCGAACACGCTGTAGTTCAGCTTTTTCGCCTGCCGTGCGAAGGTTTTGCGGAACCCCAGAATGTAAATGGCGGCGATGATACCCAAAAACAGGTTGCTGAGGATGTTGACCGCGCTGGCCACGCCGCTGGAGACGCCGCCCACCAGCGTCTCCAGGTTGGGCAGCACCGTGGAGATGAGCCACTCCGGGAGGGACGTGGAGACGCCGTCGGAAAACTGGGTGATATAGTTGCTCAGGGTCTCATTGTCGCCCACATAGAGCAGCAGCCAGTCGGAAAACCGCTCTACGCTGCCGGGAATCAGCCGCATGACGGAGTGGATGCTGTCCAGCAGGGTGGGCACGACGAGGATGAGCAAAATGGCGATAATCGCCAGAGCCAGCACCAGCGTGAGCGCGATACTCAGGCCGCCGGCCAGCTTGGAGGACTTGCCTCTCTTTTGCAGCAGACCGGTGAGCCACGCCTCCAGGCTGTTGCAGGTGGGCTTGAGGATGTAGGCGATGACGCCGCCCACCACAAAGGGTGCCCAAACCTTCATCAGGGCGCGCGCCCCGGACAGGAGCTTGCCGAAGTGGAACAGCACATAGTACAGCAGCAGCGTCAGCGCCGCCGCCCCAAACAGGGCCAGCATCAGGGAAAGGTAGTCGTTTTTCAGCTTTTTCATTTTAGCTCTAAGCTCCTAGCTATTAGCTGTTAGTTTTGTGGTTCTTGGCATGATGCACTACGTTTACCGGTTGGATTTCTTTACAAACGAGTGGTTTCGCTCTCAGTTTCCTTTTTAGCTGTTGCCTTAGATTGGCAGTGCCAGACTAACAGCTAACGGCTACTAGCTAACAGCTCATTTCAGTCGTCGGCGTTGTCGCCATCTTCGATCAGCTCCACATAGTCGGAATCAGGAGCGCGGTTTGGCGCTGCCGCATTCCCGGTGTCGGACGCGGACTCGCTGCGGTAGAAGATGGTGATGATGTCAAAGACCGCCTCCACGATGAGGGCAATGGCGGTGATGATCCACAGGAGGGCGGTGGATTCCAGCGGGTTGTGGAACAGGACAGCGGCCACAATGATGGAGATAAATCCGCTGAGCAGCGCCAGGAACCACTGTTTCCGCCGCAGGCGGAGCAGGTCGATGGTCCACTGAATTTTGACGACACCCAGAGTCAGCAGCAGCACCCCATAGAGCAGGGTCAGCACCGGGAAGGTCTCGATGAACCAGCCGGGGCAGAACACGCAAAACAGGCCGATGGAAATTTCAATCAGCCCCACGGCCAGCTGGTGGTTGCGCACTGCCTCCTCCGGCGGCAGCCGGAAATGGGCGACGGCCCCCAGCACGCCCATGGCGGTCAGCACAATGCCCCCGGCGATGAGGATGCCAGAGGTGTAGCCCACCGGGTCGATGAGCAACAGAATGCCGATGACGATTTCAGCCAGGCTCATAATCAGGTTGTAAATGTTTTCTTTGAACAGCTTCATGGGAAAAACCACCCTTCCTTTTCAAAAGCGGCACGTCTATTCAAATTATAACACAGACCGGAAAAAACGTCTATGCGAAATTCTGCGCCTGCCCGCCTGTCAAGACTTGCCTCTTTGCCGCTATTCTATCAGAAATACAGCGTTTTCCAATGGGACATCCTTTGGAATATGGGCAAAAACAGGGCAGAATGGGGAATTAGTCCTCTGTGGGACAAGTTGACAGTTTTGCCCCCTTGTAAGGAGTGCGGGAATACTTTATACTGATAAGCAAACAAATCCATTTCTGGAGGCGAGAGGATGGGCATCATAGGAAACGACCCGATCCACAACGTAAATCGAACGCTGATCGAAACCTTTGTCCGGCAGAAGCTGAAGGAGATGCAGGAGGACCCGGACCGCTGCACCCGGACGCTGGTGGACATGGCGCTGCGCTTCTCCACAGGACGGTTCCAAAAGGACTTTTTTCAGGCAGCGCAGACCATGCTGGAAAACGAGAACAGCGGATATTATGGGCTGATCCAGGACGCGGCGACCCATATGGACCAGGAGCATTTGCTGACCTTCGGCATGAACATCGGCTATAACAGCTGTACTGCCGGAGCGCGCATCATCCGCGAGGTGGAGGCCCGGCAGGGCTTCAACGTCCCCTGGACGGTGACGCTGCTGACAGACAGCGACCGATACCCCGCCATGGAGCAGGCGTATCAGGCGCTGATCGAACAGGGGAAGGACCTGGGGATTTACACCTGGGCGCTTTGCCCCAACAAAAAGCCGGAGGCGCTGCTGCCCCTGGTGGAGAGCCAACCGGACTGCGCCTTTGTGCTGTTCAGCGACGGCGGACAGATGGGCAGCAGTTTCGTAAACCGGGCGGCGGAACCGAAAAACCTGATGTTGATGGTGGAGTACAACGACCGGGCAGAGGAGTGCTGTCGGCAGATGCGGCAGCGGCAGATGCTCTACGGGGTCTATTTCCCTTATCGTCAGGCGGAGGCGGCCCAGGTGCTCTGCGGGAGCACCCTCCAGGATGTCAGTGCGCTGCATCCGGGCGTGACGATTTTCCTGCCTCTGGAGCCGGGGGAGCGGATGGCGGAGTATCAGTTTGTCCTCACTGCCCGGAACGAGCAGAAATACCACACGCTCCCCTTTGCCATGTGGGAGGACATTCGGCGGGTAGACAGCATTATCTCTGACGACGCTGTGGTGGCGGTCTTTGACGGAGAGGGACGGCTGTTCCGCAGCGGGACAAATCAGCCCTATGAGGGCCTGTCCATCCGGGAAAACCCCCTGGCGGAGATTTTGGCGGCGGCCTTCCCCAGACGCGGGAGCCAGGAGCAAACGGGCTGAGCAAAGAACCGCTCGGAGAATCGAAAAAAAGCAACAAACGGGGTTGTACCAAAATGAAACTTTTGATACAGCCCCGTTTTTCAAAAAGAAAGGAGAGAAACGTATGGACGCTATCATCACCTGTTTGGAAGCGGTGCTCCAGGAGGTCACGGAGCTGGCTATCGTGTTTTTTGAGGCCGTGGGCGTGGTGGTCATCATCATCTCCGGCGTACAGGGTGTGGTCAACTACGTCCGCCGGAACCCCAGGACAGTGCTGCTGCTGGCCCAGGGCTTCGCTACCGGGCTGGAGTTTAAGTTGGGCAGCGAGATCCTCCGCACCGTGGTGGTGCGGGAGTGGACGGAGATTTTGACCGTCGCCGGCATCATCGCCCTGCGAGCGGCGCTGACCTTCCTCATTCACTGGGAGATCAAGGAGGAACGGGAGGAAAACCGGGAGACAGTGGGGAAAGAGTGACGCCGTACATCTGAATCGTTTCGTTGATGGGCTGGGAGGTTTCTGTTGAACGTCTCTCAGCCTTTTTACATATTCAGATAAATGCACAAAATAACAAAGAAAATCCCTTGCCACTTTTGTATTTTTTGTGGTATACTATAGCATAGGATTGCAACCATATTCACACCCCGGCGGCGCTGCCGCCCCAAAGGAGGAACAACAAAGTGGCAAAAGCAAGCGAACAGGTAAAACGCTACCAAAATCCCAACGGGCCGACCATCGGCTCGGTTTCCCGGGCCGTCATCGAGCAGGACGGCCTCTATTTTAAAGACATCGACGGTTCCGGCCAGGTCACGGCGGTCAATGACTGGCGGCTGTCCCCGAAGGAGCGGGCCGCGGCCTACGTCAAGACCCTGACGGTGGACGAGAAGATCGCCCAGCTGTTCATCTCGGACTGGCGCATGGGACCCAAGTACCCCGGCCCGGTTCCGGGCCATCAGTGTGTCCCCGATGAGTCCGGTTTGTTGGACGAGGCGGAGATCAACGGCAAGACCATCTTTGGTGAGCAGCACCTGCCCGGCACCACCACTCTCATCAAGGACTGGTTCTCCCGCCACATCATCCTGCGGGCCAACGCCACGCCGGAAGACCTGGCGGACTGGCTCAACCAGCTCCACGCCGTTGCGGAGCAGTGCGACCACTTTGTCCCCGTCAGCGTGGCCTCCAACTCCCGGAACGAGAACGGCGAGGTGGTCTTTGGCATGAACGACGCCTCCGGCGTCTTTGCCACTTGGCCCGGCACCCTGGGCATCGCGGCGGCGGTGAAGGGCGACAACCTGGACATCATCGACAAGTTCGCCGACTGCGTCCGCCGGGAATGGAACGCCTGCGGGCTGAAAAAGGGCTATATGTACATGGCCGATGTGGTTTCTGACCCCCGCTGGCAGCGGACCTTCGGCACCTTCGGCGAGGACCCGGAGCTGATCACCGCCATCTTCGAGCGGCTGATCCCCGGCATCCAGGGCAGCGAGAACGGCGTCACCCCCGACGGCGTCTCCATGACGGTGAAGCACTTCCCCGGCGGCGGCGCCCGTGAAAACGGCTTCGACCCCCACTACGCCGCCGGTCAGTGGAACGTCTACGCCACGGAAGGCTCCCTGCAAAAGTACCACATCCCCACCTTCCAGCCTGCGGTGAAGTACCACGCGGCCTCCATTATGCCCTACTACTCCAAGCCCGCCGCCGCCAAGAGCGCCCCTCAGACCGACATGAACGGCGACTCCATCGAGCTGAACCCCTACGGCTTCGCCTACAACAAGGTGTTCATCGACAAGGTCCTCCGGGAGCAGATGGGCTTCGACGGCTACATCAACTCCGACACCGGCATCGTCCACAACATGAGCTGGGGCGTGGAGGCCCTGGACAAGCCTGAGCGGGTGGGCTATGCCGTCACCCAGTCCGGCGTGGACGTCATCAGCGGCCTGTTCGACAACGAAGTGGGCCGGGAAGCCTATGACCGGGCCACCAACGGCTATTACGACACCCATCCCGTGCCGGAAGGGTTCAAGAAGGAAGATTTGGTGCTGACCGACGAGAGCCTGGACCGGGCCGTCTCCCGCACCCTGGCCGAGCTGTTCCAGCAGGGCATGTTCGAGGACCCCTACGCCGACCCCGCCAACGCGGAGAAGGTGGTGGCGACCCAGGCCGACTGGGACGAGGCCGCTCTGACCCACCGGAAGAGCGTCGTCCTGCTGAAAAACCAGGACGTGCTGCCCCTGACTGCGGACAAGCTGGCCGGGAAGAAGCTCTATGTGGAAGCCTTCGCCAAGGGCGACGCCAGCGCCGCCACTGTTGCCCTCAAGGAGATGGTGGCAGGGGACTGCACCCTGACCGACGACCCCGCCCAGGC
>MSHH01000082.1 GCA_001941075.1 Oscillospiraceae bacterium Zagget6
CATCTGAAATTGTGATACCGGCATGCCTGCCCTCCTTCCTGATTTTGGGCACAAAAAAAGCACCCCATTGCTGAGATGCCATTTTTCATTCAATAAGTTCAATTTTCTGTGGATATTTTTGTCAGTTTATGGTAATATCGTTCCTAAGAGCTACCAGGATGGTAGGCGGTTGGTTCCTTCAATCGGAGGGACTGAACCCTCCGTTTACATAGAAACCCGAAAGGGAATCTTATGAAAGGAGGGCTTGCCCATGACTGTACTTGATCTGATAGCAGTACTGAGCTTCGGCTTGACCTGCTTCGGAATAGGATATTCTATTGGTGCAAGAAAATAACCGCCGTACCCTGACAAGTTAAGCGGTTATTTTCATAATCTGTTTTAAATAATCAGGAATCAACCGTCTATCGGTAGTTCCCAGGGCATCTGTTTGCAGCAGGTGTCCTTTTTCTATCCTTACTATACCATAAGCTGCCGCCTGTTTCAAGCATTTTTTCAAGGCAATGCTACAGAAACAGCCGCCCTCCCTGAGAAGTTGAGCGGCTATTTCTACGCTTAATAATCGGGCTAACCGTCTATCGGTAGTCTCTAAGGGCATCTGTTCGTAGCAGGTGTCCTTTTTCTATCCTTACTATACCATAACAGGCCTCCTGTTTCAAGCATTTTTTCAAAGCCGCCCCACTTTTCATCACTTGAACACGGAGTTATCCTCGTCCAGCATATCGTTAATCTTATCCGCCACCGTCCTCGCAAGCTCATCCGCATCCTGATTGTTCCCGCCGGTCACATAGATGTTCACGCCTCCAAGGTTGGTGGTCTTCTGATTATTGTTTGTGGTCGTCGTGTTCGTGCTCCCCGCTCCCGCCCCGGCAAATGCCAGCTCCGGGAGGTTCAGCGCGGACATATCCGGGATGGTAAAGCCGTCCGACATCATGTCACGCACACCCGTTGCCACGGTCTTCACTTTATCCAGCACATCCCCCATGTTGCCCTGGATGCCTTTCGCCATAAGCTGCATGAAATCAGGCATATACTCATCCGCATCGGACAATGGACCTTTCTCCGGGACGGAGAATCCCAGGTAGGACGAGATGGAACTCGCCAGGGATTTCGCCTTGGAAACCACACTGCTTGCCATAGCGGAAATACCGGAAGCAAGCTGGGAACAGATATCCTTGCCCCATGTGTATGCGGAAGAGACTAAGCTGCTGAACGTGCTGCTCATGCTGCTCTTTATGCTCGACAATCCCGAAGTCACGGAGGACTTCATACTGGACAGTGTCGAGGACACAGTAGATTTCACACTGCTCCACGAGCTGCTGGTGGTTGATTTCACGCTGCTCCATACAGAGGAAATCGTGCTTTTCACAGAGCTGGTGGTCGAAGAAACCGTGGATTTCATGCTCGACCATGTGCTGCTCATCGTCGACTTGATGCTGCTCCATGTGCTGCTGGTAGTGGATTTTATCCCGCTCCATGCAGTAGAGATGGTGCTTTTCACGCCGCTTGTTGCTGTAGATATGGTACCCTTGATGCTCGTCCAGCAGGTAGAAAGCGTCGATTTGATGCTGTTCCAGTCGGACAGGTTGGTCGATTTAATCGCAGACCAGCAAGTGGATATTGTACTTTTTACCGCGCTCGAAGTCGAGGACACGGTTGACTTGATACTGCTCCATGTGCTGCTCATCGTCGATTTGATTCCCGACCATGCCGTACTGGTGGTGCTCTTTATCCCGCTCCATGCCGTGCTGACTGTGGACTTTACCCCGCTGGCGGCAGTGGAGATGGTCGATTTGATGCCGCTCCATGCCGTCGACAGGGTAGATTTCACTCCGGTCCATATGGTGGATGTCGTACTCTTGATTCCGTTCCAGGCAGTGACCACCACCTTCGCCACACTGCTTACAGCTGTGCTTGCCGCGCTCGTGATCCCGCTCCATGCGGAACTCAAGGTAGAGGATACCGTACCCATGGCAGAGGACACCGTAGAACTTACCGTATCCCATGCGGAACTGAATCCGGTCGAAATATCATCCACCATCCCCTTGAGGGACGTGCTCACCGCCGAAACCACACTGCTTACCGCATCGGTCAGGGCGGAATTTCCGTTGATCCCCTCCGCGATGGTGTCGATCATGTCAGAGCCCCAGGAATCCGCATCGGCAAGCGGCCCTTCGTCCGGCACCGAGAAGTGCAGGAAGGACCGGATCTTGTCGGCAATTCCCGTCACCGCATCCGCGACACCCTGAATCTTGCTCGTGATGCCGTCGATGATGTTCTGGATCATGTCTGAGCCCCAGCTCTTCGCACTGTCAATCAGTCCGGTGATGAAGGATACGGCATTGTTGAACCCGTCCGTGATTTTCGTCTTGATAGAACCCACCTTTTCTCCCACTGCTGTTACAATCGAAGTGAACACGGAAGAAATCGCGGTTTTGATGGAATTCATGATATTGCTCACGGTCGTTTTGATGCTGGTAAACACATTCGATACCGTAGTTTTCACGGAATTCACTGCCGAGGACACCGCTAATTTAATCGTGTTCCATACGGAGCTGACGGTGCTGCTGATGGCGTTCATCACGGTCGACACCGCCGTTTTTATTGCATTCCAGGCAGTGGACACAGCCGTCTGGATGGCAGTCAGTATCGGAGTGATGAAGCTCACGATGGCATTCCACACCGTGGTCACCGCCGTTTGTACAGCAGTCAGTGCCGTGGAAACCGCCGTTGTAATCGCATTCCAGATTGACTCAAAGGTTGACCTTATCCCCTCCAAAATCGGAGTAATGAAGGAAACGATGGCGTTCCAGATTTCAGAAATCTTCGTCTGGATGGCCGTCAGTGCCGTTGAAATCAGTATCTGTATTGCCTGCCAGATGGTCTCAAATAAATATTTGAAAGCCGTCAGCAGAGGTTCGATCACGGAATAAATCGCATTCCATGTGTTTACGATGGTATCGTGGATGGTCGTGATGACAGTGGAAATTGCCGTGCTGATCGCCGTCCATACCGTGGTAATCACAGACTGTATTGTGCCCATGACGGTTGAAACCGCAGTAGATATGGCATTCCACACAGTAGAGAAAACCGTCTGGATTGCCGTAAGGACGGTCGTGAAAAATCCGGAAATGGCCGTCCACACTGTGGTGGCTATCGTCTGGATTCCCGTGAGTATCCCGGAGAAAAAGCTGCTGATGCCGTTCCAGATTCCCTCAAAAAAGGACTTGATGCTTGTCCAGACTTCCTCCCAGCTTGTGCCGAACCAGCCAAGCACCACATCCGCAATGCCCTTGATGGTGTTAAACACCGCAGAGAAAATCCCTTTGATGCCTTCCCAGATGCCGGTGAAAATCTCCTTCACGCCGGTCCACATCTGCTCCCAGTTCCCGGTGAACAGGCCGATGAACACATCCAGAATGCCAATGATGACATCCAGCACTGTTCCCAAAACGGATGATATAATCTGGAATGTGCCCTCAAACACAGGCGCCAGGAGGTTGCAGAATTCCAGCCAGATGTTCTTCAGCGTCTCCACGATGCTGCCCATGCCCTCGAAGCTGATGCCCAAGGCTTCAAACCGCTCCTTGATGGCATTGATGAATTCAGACACCTTCGAGCAGATCCCCTCCCAAATGGCGGTTATCTTATTCCGGAACTCTTCATTCGTATTCCACAGGGTCGCAAAAGCCGCCACCAGGACACCAATGACTGCGATGACCGCAAGGACCGGAGCGGAGATGCCTGAAATCGCTGTTGCCAGCTTCCCGGCTACGCCTGTTCCGGTTTTTATATGGTTTACCACTTTCAGGATGCTCGTCCCCAGCTTTGAGAAATTCGTCATCGCCTTGCCGACCGTGCCGATCAGCGTGCCGATGATGACGAGCAGTGGGCCGATGGCAGCCGCCACAGCCGCGATGGTAACAATGGTCTTCCGCTGGTTCTCGTCCATGGCATTCAGCTTGTCAACGAATCCCTGGATGGCGGAGACGATTTTCTTGATGGCAGGCATGAGCGTCTCACCAAAGGCGATCGCCAGACCTTCCAGGGCTGACTTCAAGATCGTCAGCTGGCCGGAGAGGTTATCCAGCTGTGTGTCCGCCATCTGCTGCGCCGCCCCGCCGCTGTCCGTAATGGACTGCTGCAGTTCATCCCAGGTATCCCCCGTGTTCGCAAGGAGGGCGTTTACGGAAGCAAGGTCGGTTTTATTGAAAATGGTGGAGATGATGTTATTCTTCTCCTCCGAAGTCATCCCGTCCATGGAAGCATTCAAATCGCCAAGGATGTCGTTTAAGGAACGCATGTTGCCCTCGCTGTCATACACCTGCAGGCCGAGGCTTTCCATGCAGCTTGCCGCCGTGTCGGTCGGGCTCTGCAGGGCAAGGATCACGTTTCTTAAATGTGTGCCGCCTTCTGCGCCCTTAATGCCGTTGTTGGCAAGGATACCTAAAGCTGTGTTCAGTTCAGCTGTGCCACCCTTGACAGACTTGGCCGTAGCACCGATTTTTAAGATACCTTCGCCGAGCTGTGCCACGGAGGTGTTGGTGGTCGATGCCGTCTTGGACATCTGGTCGACCATCGTGCTTGCTTCATCCGTCCCCATGTCGAGGGCTGACATGGCATCCGTTACCATATCCGATGCGCTTGCCAGTTCGATGTCACCAGCCGCCGCAAGGTTTAAGACCACAGGCAGCGTGTCCGCCATCTCCTGCGTGTCGTAACCCGCCAGAGCCAGGTAATTTAACGCCTCGGCGCACTCGGAAGCGGAAAAGGCGGTCGTGCTGCCCATTTCCTTTGCCAGGTCAGACAGCGCGTCCATCGTGTTCACGGTTTCGCCGTTTAATTCAGAAGTGGCATCCGTCGTGATGCCCATGGTCGCCTGCACCTGGGACATGGCAGACTCAAATGATGCCGCCGTAGTCACAGCCACCGTGCCAAGAGCCACAATAGGAGCTGTGACCTTGGTCGTCAGGCTGGTGCCGACGCTCGTGATTTTATCCCCGATATCCTCCAAAGTGGAGCCGACCTCGGAGATTTTATTGAGCGCCGTGTTCGCTTCCGCCGCCTCGTCCGCCAGCTTCTTCAGCTCCTCTTCCGTGGCGACAATCTCACGCTGTAAGGCATCGTACTGCTCCTGGGTGATCTCCCCGTTCTGCAGCTGCTCGTTTGCCTGCTCCGCCGCCGTCTTTAAGGTGGTCAGCTTATCCTTGGTGTCGGAAATGGCAGTGGTCAGCAGCTTCTGCTTCTGGGTCAGCAGCTCCGTATTGGACGGGTCGAGCTTTAAGAGCTTCTCCACATCCTTCAGCTGGGTCTGTGTGGACTTGATTTCGGTATTGACTTCTTTTAGCGCTGACTGTAATTTTGTGGTCGATCCATCAATCTCCACAGTGATGCCCGCAATGCGGCTCGCCATGACCTGCCACCTCCTTTTCGGCTATAAAAAGGCAGCCTGACTCAGAACCGGTCAAAGTCAGACTGCTGGGCTACATAATCAAACGTTTCATCGTCGCGGTGCAGCTCACTGAACATATCGTTGACCAGCCCAACCGTAAGCAGGTCAAGGTCACGGACCGATATGCCCAGCTGCACACACCGCAGAAGGAAGAGCGGGGTCGTCATTTCGTGCTCAGTTTTGCGAGGTTTTTTTAGACTCCACATCGGTCTGCACGTTTAAGCCCCACAGTTCAATGAGCTGCGGGAGCACCTGGTAAATACTGAACGTATTGAACTGTTCCAGCCACTCATCCGGGGAATCCGGTACGGTCGGGTCGGCATGCTTTGCCATTACCCAGGCAAGGTCCTCGAACATCTCAAGGGAGAACATGTCCAGGTCGCTGTCTTCCTCGTTTCCTTCGCCCACGGCCTTTTCGAGCTGCCGCAGATCCTTGTAGATGTCGCGCCCGAATTTAATCCTGTAGATACGGGGAACTGCCGCAGAAGCACGGAATTTCGCGTCCACACCGTCAATATTGATTGTCTTAGTCAATGCCATGATAATTTATCCTCCATTTCTTCATGTAAAGGGGACAGGCTGCCCCGCCCCCGTGTCAGTCATCAGCCGTTCGCGTCATCTTCCGTATCTTCCTCGGAAGTGGTCTCTGCAGCGGCCGCCTGCGGCTCGTACACCGCGTCAAACCAGCTGTTGTAGACATCCTCGGAAGTGGTCGAACAGGTCTTTGCCTTCACATAGCCGTTCGCCAGGGCGGATGCCGTCAGGGACAGGGTGTCGGTCTGCGGCTCTTTGGAATCCTCGGTCGTGGCGGACTCCATTGCCGGGCGGGAACAGGTGCAGTTGTACAGCACGTGCCTCGTGGCAAACTTGTCGCCTTCGAACTGGAACATGAGCGCGAAGTGCTCAACCTCCACCTCCGTGTTCTCCGCCATGACGCCGTTGGAATCCAGCTCCTCGTGGAGGATTTCCGTATAGAAACTCTCCGGGATGATGGCAATTTCCAGGTCGCCGCTGTAGCCGCTGTTGTTGTTCAGCACCACGTAGACGATGTTGTCCGCATACCACGGCTCGTTCTCACCCTCCGGGTCCATGGAAAAGTTCACGGCACCGGGGATACGGGTCGGGGTACCGTAGGTGACGTTCCCGTCATCGTCAAAGGTGGCCTTGGCGTAATAGACGTTCTTAAGGCCGAATTTGACCTTATTCTTCTTGTTGGCCATATCTCATACCTAACCTTTCATAAAATTCTGCCCCTAAACCACAAGGGAATAGAGGACTTCATACAGTTTCTCTTCATCGATCCAGACCTCCGATTTCTCAAAGTACAGCCCGTGCTCCGTCAGGACGGCTTCCACGGCTTTTTCCAGATCGGGGTTCTTCTCATCCGTGTACAGTTCGATGTCGAGCGCCTTGTCGCTGTGGTAGACGATGTTGTCCGCCCCGAACTGCACAGCGTTGGGATATAAAAAGCAGATAAAAGGCGGGTCCGGGGACTCACCCTCTGCGAAATGATGGTAAGCGAATGGGATATCCATTTCTCCCACCATCGCAATCACTTCTTTGTGTGTCATGCCGCCCTCCTTAACTCAGTGCCTTCTCGATCAGCTGGACAAGCAGCGTCTCACCAACCGTTTCTGCCGGTGCAATATGGGGATAGGCTTTCGCCCTCCCGCCCTGCCGGAGCGCATGCCCCTTTTCCAGGAGGTGCGCCAGCTGATATTTGTTCTTCGAGTACACGGTCATGGCGATGGAACTGGAAGTCTCGGAAGTGGCCTTTGTCGTCCAGCTCTTCGCATAGGCGCCGGTGTCTGAAGGGGCCGTTGCCGAGATTTCTTCCTTCACGGATTTTGCCGCCTTCTTCACGGCAGCCTTCATCTCGTCCGCCGCCAGGTCCGCATACTCTTCCAGCCCCTCGTTGATGGCTTCCGCCATCTCCTCAATGCTTACTGTCCTGTTCGACATCAGCCCTCCCTCCGTTCCTTCTCACAGGAGACCTTGATGGACTCCCGCTGATAGTTCATCATGTCAACTGACGTGATGTTGTACAGCTCCCCGCGGAAGCGTACCCGGTAGTGGGTGGAATCCAATACAGCCAGCTCCGAGCACCAGCGGACGGTAAAGACCAGACCGCTGTCAGTCACGGTAAGCCCCGCCGCCTGCTGTTCCTTCTGCTGGTAGCTGGACGAACCGGCATAGGTGTAACAGGAGAAGTATTCCTCCCACGCGTTTTTGTGGTTGGCGTTCTCGTCCACAACCGTGGTGTTCTTCTCGAAGGTAACCCGCTCGTTTAAAAGTGAAATCTTCATCAGAACACCCCTTCCCGGATGGCAAACAGGAGATTGCGGAGGGTCATCACAAGGTCGTGATGGTCCGCCTCCTCCCGGTGCTCAAAGAGGTAGCCGGTCGCATACAGTATGGCGACCTTCATCACCTCCCGGATGCGTTCCAGCTCTTCATCCGTGTACATTTCTTCATCCTCGGTTTCCCCGGAGACGACTGCCCATTTGTCGGGATCAAGCCTTTCCACATCCGCGCACAGGTGCTTGGCCGTGGAAAGGAGGATGCCGATCAGAGCATCCTCATCCGAACTGTCCACCCGCAGATAGGTCTTTGCCTCAGATAACGGAACTAAAACCATACGGCATCCTCCTTCCCGTTAAAATCAGGCTCCGGCAGCCATCTGAAGGACCTGCACCGCTTCCGGCAGGATGAGCTTGCCGTCCACACGCTGGGTGGTCAGGAAACCGACCTGGTCGGTACGGGCGTACAGCTCGTTCAGGCGGCGGAAGGTGCGGCCCACGCGGTCCGCGATCCAGTAGTAGCTCATGTCACCAAAGAGCAGGGTCTTGTTGCCCGCCTCCACCGCCGGCATATAGGACGAAGTCTTAAGCGGTCTGTTCAGCAGGGTGTCCGGCTCCGCGATACCGAGGCCCGGCTTCCAGATATAGTTGTCGTTGGCGTCCTTGATGGTCATCATCTGAAGGACGAGTTCCTCGTTGCAGAGGAAGGTCGCCTTCTTGCGGTACGGGCTCTTCAGCGCGTAGTACAGCTGATAAATCGTAAGCGTCAAATAAAAAGC
>MSHH01000083.1 GCA_001941075.1 Oscillospiraceae bacterium Zagget6
AGCTCGCCCGTTCCAGGTGTCAGCCACTCTGTCGATGTAATTATAATCCGGCTTGGGATTCCCGCTGCCGAAGCCCGCCAGCGCAGCGGCTCCCGACACCTCGGCGGTCAGCTTCACGTCTGCGCCGGTGACAACGGTACCGTTGCTGTCCACCAGGCTACCCTGGAGGAACAGCAGCTTGCCGTCGGGCTGCACTTCCTGGGAGAGGGCCAGTCCCGCCGGTTTCCCGGCGGTGGTCAGCGTGGTGCGGGCAACCTCGTTCCCATCCTGATAGAGAACGGCGGTCACGATTCCAGCCTCGTAGACCGTCTCGAACAGAGTGCGGTATCCCGCTGTGGCCCCGCTGGGTTTTCTGCCCACAGATTTGCCGTTCACCAGCAGCTCCACCTCGTCGCCGGGGGCGTAGACCTCTACCACAACAGGCTTGCCCTCACAGCCATGCCACGTCCAGGAGGACAGGCTGTCGCTGATGACCCAGGGGGTCTTGATGAGGTTTTCCCCATAGTGGTTGGGGTTCTGGACGGCGATGTAAGGCTCCTTCCGCAGGCCGAACACGCACTCCCGGAAGTAGGAGGCCGGACGGCGTAAGCCGGTGATGTCCAAATCGCCGCAATAGGCCAGTTGCGCCGGGAACTGCGCACCAAAGCCGCCATCGCCCCAGCGGTAGGCAGGGATGCCCACACCGGCCTCGCCGATGTAGTCCCAGCCCGTCCAGGTGAAATCGCCAATGACGTTGGGACACTTTTCGATGGTGGCCCAATTCCGGGCGATTTGGGGCGGATAGGTCTCGCTGCCCACGATGACCCGGTCAGGATACCGCTCTTTATCCGGTTCATACCGGGCGGTCATGTAGTTGTAGCCGATCACATCCAACGGCGACCCGGCCATTTCCAACCGCTCCGAAACCGCCCGATGGACGACAATGTCATCCAAACGGCTGTCCATCACGGTCATGAAGTCGTTGACGTTTCCGCCAGCTTCGCCCTGCTCTCCCTCGGAATCCTGCATTAGGTCGGCCATGATTTCACCCACCCGGTCTCCACAGGCGAACACGCCGTTGATACCCGCCGTGGTGTAGCGGGTAGGGTCCAATTCCTTCACCTTCTGGCACAGTTGGGCGCACATCTGCGCCCCGTGAACGGTTCCAATTTCGGGGATCTCGTTGTCCACGGAGTAGAGTACGACGCAGGGGTGGTTGCGGTCCCGTCGGATCATTGCGGTCAGGTCCTGCTCCCATTGCTCCCGGAAGTTGAGGGCGTAATCCAAATCGGACTTGCAGCGGTCCCACATATCGGAAAACTCGTCCATGACATACAGGCCCACCTGGTCACAGGCCCGGAGCATGGCCGGGGCCATGGGCTGATGAGCAGAACGAATGGCATTGAACCCTGCCTCTTTCAGCAGTTTGGCCTGACGGAGATGGAACTCGTCAAAGGTGGCGGCTCCCAGCAGGCCGGAGTCGTGATGGACGCAGGCCCCCCGCAGCTTCACCGTCTTGCCGTTGACTCGGAGGCCCCGCTTGGCGTCCAGCGCCAGGGTGCGGATACCGAAAGCGCCGGTCTCGCTGTCCAGCACAGTATCCCCATCCCGCAGAGTGATCTCATAGGTATAAAGCGACGGGGTCTCATCCGACCAGAGCTGGGGCTGCGCCACGGCGACGCGCTGAGGGACGGTGCGCTCCTCCTGTCCCAGTAGGGTCAGCACGGACTGGCACCGGGCCACTTCCGCGCCGGAGGAGTCCCGAAGCACGGTCTCCATGGTCAGGGCCTGGGGCGCGTGCTGGCGGCTGCGCAGCTCGGCGGAGACGCGAAGGGCGGCGTATTCCTCATCTGCCGTCTCCGTGACCACCTGCACGCCCTCCGGCACCAGATACACCAGCCCAGATTCCAGCAGGTACACATCCCGATAGATGCCGCTGCCGGAATACCAGCGGCTGTTGGTCATGTTGCAGTTGCGTACCTGGACGCGAATTTCGTTCTCCGCGCCGTAGGTGACCAGGTCGTTCAGCGCCACATAAAAGGTGGAGTAGCCGAAGTTGTTCTTCCCCGCCAGCTGCCCGTTGACATAGACCATAGCGTTGCTGTAGACGCCTTCAAACTGCAACATCAGGAGTTTGTTCTTCTTCTCTTCCGGAACGAACAGGTTCTTGACATAAGCGTACACGCCGCCGTCCCGGAACCCGGTGTTGCCCCCGTTGGGGCTTTCCGCGTAAGCTCGCCGCTCCAGCATGGCGTCGTGGGGGAGGGTGATTCTTTTCGCCTCCTGGGGGATGCTCCAAACCAGAGCGAAGGAGTCCTTGTCCTCCCAATACAGCCAGTTATCGTTCCACTTTTGTGCTTTCATGATTTTACTCCCTTCATTTTTGTTATGTGATGCTTTGAAATTCCGTTGAAAAGGCTGCTATGCCTTCTTGATAAACCACCCAAAGAGCAGGCGCTTCTTCCGGCTGCGATAAATGCGCCGGTAGTGCATAAAGATGGAAATGACAATGAAACCCAGCCCCAGCCCTACCAGAGAGTGGATACAGGGGACCAGATTGGCGTTGACCCGTTCTGTGTCCTGGAGCATCAGCCCCACGATGGAGTAATACAGGGTTCCGCCGGGCATCAGGGGCACGATGGCGGGGTATACAAACACTGTGGAGGGGTTCTTCGTCCGCACCGCCATCCACTCGGAAAAGAGTGTGGCCGCCATTGCCGCCAGAAAGCAGCAGATGAAGGTCTCAGAGGTAACCTGGAGCAGCAGAAGATAGACGATGCGCGTCAGTGCGCCACTGAACCCGGCCAGCAGCAGGTACTTCCGCTGGACCCGAAACACAATGCCGAACCCAAAGGAGGAGCAAAAGGAGCACAGCACCAGTTTGACCGCTTCTGCCATTACAATGCACCCCCCAACAAACCGAACACATAAATGCTCAGAATAAAACCGCCCACAATGGCCGTCGTTTCCAAAATGACCTTGAAAAATTCTACGATGCCGTTGATTTCATTGCCGCAGAGGATATTGCGGAAGGAGTTGACCATAGGGATACCGGGAACGAGCATCATGCTGTTGACGATCATCACAATGTAAAGGTCATCCGCCAGACCCAGCTTCACCGCGCCAATGGCAACGCTCCCCGCCACAAAGGTACACAGCACGTTAAAGACGATTTTGTTATAGACCAGCCGTTTCAGGTACACCCCGGCCAGGTAAATCAGCGCAGAGTTGACCAAAATCACAGCCAGGTCTTTCAAACTGCTGGCGAACACTCCGGTCAGGCCCGCCATCGCCAGCAGGTACCCCGCCAGCAGCATGGGCTGGGAGTAGCCTTTGGTGTTCACCGCCTCCTGGAGCAGTCCCTCCAGCGTTTCCGGCGCGGGCTTCTCTGCGCAGATTTGACGGGATAATTGATTTAACTGGCTGAGGTTTTCCAGATGCACATCCAGACCGCTCCAAATGCACCGCTGGCCGGAGGCTTTTTCTCCGTCCCGGTTCTTCATGCTCAGGCTCAGATAGCAGTTGAGAGAGAAAAACTGCACATCCTGGCAGCCGTAAGCGTCGCAGATGCGGTAAACGCTGTCATCCACCCGCTCCAGGTTTGCGCCGCTGACCAGCATCCGCTCGCTGAACCGCAGCAAAAATTCCAGAAGATAGTCCAAATCTTTCATAAGTGTTTCCTTTCCGACTGATAAAAACGCTGTTGCTTTTACAAATCCAACATGGGCAGAGGAATTGACATTGGGCCAATTCCCCGTCTGTAGTTTAACACAGAGATTTGCGGAGGCACCACAGCGTATTTTGCGGAATATCCATCCTTTGTTTCGCTTTTAGATGTATGCCACAGTTACCGGTTTTCCGCGCCCGGCAAGCTCCGCCGTGTCCACCTGACAGGTGATACCTTCCTCACAACGCACGCTCAGCCGAATTTCCTTCTCGTCTTCCTCCACGCTCACAACGATCTCGCCGCTGGCGGAGCGGTAGGAGCAGGTAAATTCGTGGATGCTCTCCGGCAGATAGGGCCGGATGCTGACCGCGGCAAAGCCGGGCTGTGTGGGCCGGATACCAGCAATGCCGTTGTAATACCACTCGATGATGTGGCCCATCATGTCGTGGCAGTGGCTGCGGGGATTGTTCTCCCAGTATTCGCCCAGGGTGGTTTCCCCATCCAGGATAAAGGCGTAATAGCTGGGGTGTTCCTCTTTCAGGATGTACCGGCAAATCAGGTCGTTCATGCCGTTCTGACTGGCCATCTGAATGACGTAGGGCAGACCCACTTCGCCACAGATGAAGGAGCCATCCCGCTCCAGCGTGTACCGCAGGGCCTTGACCACATCGGCCTTTTTCTCCTCCGGGGTCAATCCCCAGAACAGGGGCAGCGCCTGTGCCGCCTGGGTCAGGAACAACTGGTCGGGGTGGTCCCAGCACTTGTAACAGTAACCGCCCAGCTCCTCGTTTTGCACCAACAGCTTTTCGTTGTAATTCGCCTTGACCTGTTGGGCGTACTGTTCCAGGTCGGCCTGGTCGTCGGGCTTGCCCAGCAGCGCCGCAAACTTCGCCAAGGTGACAGCGTCGGCGTAAAGGAAAGCGGTCTCGATGTTCTCGCGGGCCAGCTCGTTGCGGGGGTTGCCCCAGTCGCCCAGTCCGTAGTTGATGAAGCCGTCCTCGTTGACGCGGGATTTCAAGTGCGCCAGGTAGCGCATCCCTGTGTCGTAGTTGTCCGCCGCCACCTGCTTGTCTCCGTAAAAGAGGTAGTGCCAGTAGACGCCGAGGATGCCCGTGCTGCCCCACGGAATGATGTCGTACATATCGCCCAGGCCGGGCACCGGCAAGACGCTGGGGTCATAGCAGGGACACTGGGCGGGAATCGTCCCCTCGCCGGGATAATATTTCCCACCGGTCATGTCGTTGAACCAGTCCTGGGCCGTGTGCTGACCGCAGCGGATGTCTCCGAAGAACTTCTCCCACAGGGCCTTACATTCCTTCATGTAGAAGATGGCGCCGGCCATCAGGTGGTTCGGCTCCTGCCAGGCAAAGCGCTCGATGGTGGGGCAGTCGGTGTGAACGCCCACCATGTTGGCCTCCACCGTCTTTTCAATCATGTCGTAAATCTGCTCATACCGAACATCATCGCAGCGGAAGCTGCCAGCGGTCTGATACGCGCTGGTGATGGCGCAGCCCTTTAAGCTGCGAATCTCAGCGTTTTGGGTTTCCACCGCCATGAACCGTCCTGCGAAGTAGGCAAACTTCATCCGGCAATGCTCCCACACGCCTTCCCGTCCCACAATGGCGGTGATACAGGAGTCCACGGTGATCCAGTTTTTGGCCACCTGATCCACATCGCCGTCCGACCCCAGCTTCTCGGCGGGGTAGATGTTCACGGTGCCGCCAGCGCTACCTTTGATTTCAAAGTCCAGCAGGCCGGACATATTCTGTCCAAAGTCGTAGATGTCTCTGCCGTTGACGTGGCCGATCAGCTTCCCCCGATACTCCTTGATGACCTTGACGGCAGGCTGGAACTGGTTTTGCAGTGCGCCTTTGGGGATGTCCGCCTCGTCCGCGAGAGCAGCCTGCGCCCAGGCGCTGTCGTCATATCCCGGCCTGTTCCAGCCGGGAACGTTCAGGCGGTTGTCGATGGTTTCGGAGCCGTAGACGTTGCTCATCACCGTGGGGTGTTCCTTCACCTTGAAGCTCTCGTCGGCGGACAGAACTTCCTCGGCGCCGTCGGCATAGGTGATGGTCAGCTCCAGTGCCAACACCAGCGCCTTGGCATAGGGGTGGTATCCGTTGGGGTTTGGCGGCATAAAGGGCGGGAAGGCAAAGGTGTAATGCTCGTTCATCTTGTGATACCAGCCGTTGCCCACCTCAACGCCCAGCACATTTTCGCCCTGCTGGAGCGCATCCGTCACGTCAAAGGTCACATACTGCACCAGCTTGTTGTAGTCCGTCCAGGCAGGGTCCAGCTCGTGGTCGCCCATTTTTTGGCCGTTGACGGAGAAAAGAAACTGTCCCAGGCCGCAGACCTTCACCGTGGCAGACCGTACAGTCTTGTCAAGGGAGAATGACTTCCTGGCATAGAACGGGGCCGCCGTTCCGTTGGTGATCCATTTTTCAAACATAAAACTTCTCCTGATGTGGATTGTATTTTGTAAAAGAAACATAGACTAATTTTACGGAGAGAACAAAAATTTTGGCAGGCACGGAAATCAATTTTGAGAAAGGATGCGCAAAATAGTCTGAGGCTGGAGGAGGCAATCAAACATAAGCTTGGACATAGCCTGCTTTGAGGATGCTTTTGCTTTGTATTGTTTCACCAGGCTCAGCACAAATTTGCGCAGCATATTCATATTTTCCTGAATGGTTTGATTGGCAACTCGAAAATAATCCTCACTGAAATGCACATCCAGCAGCCAATGCATCGTTTCCACTGCCCACTCCATACGGGCGTGGTGTAACAACTCATCCGCACTCAGCTGGCGGCTGGAAATATAGTAATGCCATTCTGATGTTTTTTCTAAATTGGTTTCAAATTCTGTGTGAATGGCTCCTATACACGCAATTCCCTCCCATTTTTCTTTCCCACTGAGCCAATCAATGTCGTATGCAACAAACGCTGTGCGCTTTTCTATTCTTTCACGATTTTTCTCTGCGTCTCCATTTCGTTGCGTAATGAATCGTCCTGAACGTAGTCTTCAATCTCCTGCATCAATGCGGGCTGATTTGCTTCTACACTCAGAAGATAATCTGCATTTCCTTCTATGACAACTTTAGCTGTCTCCCTTTGACAGTTCAGTGCATCCGCCACAACCAGACATCCTGTAATATCCAGTTCCTTTAATAGTTCCTGCACCGCTGGTATTTCGTTGCTTTTTCCGCCAACACTCTTACTTGCAAACGTAATGCCCAATTCGGACAGTTGCGCACTGACAATGTGAAGCGGACGGGTGTAGTTCTTCATTTTCTCTGTGGAACGCACTGTTTTCTCATCTACAGCGAGGGTCAGTCCAGCTCGATTTTCAGGAAGCATCTTCGCTGCCCACTTGATCAAGCACCGATTCAGAGATTCTGGTTTTACCATTTTTAGCAGTGTGAGCAGCCAATAATAGCACGGAATGCGCTCTATTCCGAATTCCTCCTTCAAAAAAGTCTTGCAGCAGTTCCTTCTTCATAACCCTATTTTAGCACCTTCCACAAGCGTTGGCTACAAAATTGATTTCCGTGGGGAACACGGTCTCCTCTTGAAAAACCCGCTTCTGTGGGTTACAATGACAGTATCCATTGGACGATAACGGCCCTATCATTCTCAAAAAAGCAGGTGAACATATGAACATGAAAACCAGGACTTTTACCGGCACCACCGACCCCGCTGAGCAGCCTTACGAGCTGCGCCACCGCGCCGTCGCCCGCAGAGCGGCAGCGGAGAGCATCGTGCTGCTGAAAAACGAGGGCGGACTGCTGCCTCTTTCCACCGACACCCCCCTGGCCCTGTACGGCGCGGGGGCCGGTTGTACCATCAAGGGCGGCACCGGCTCCGGCGACGTCAACGAGCGCTACAGCGTCACCATCGCCCAGGGCCTGAAAAACGCCGGGTATCCCATCACTACCGAGGACTGGATCGCCGCCTTTGACGAGCAGTACAAAAAGGCGAGGGAAGCCTGGCGGGACGAAATTTGGGCCGCCTGGGACGCAGAACCGGAAGGCTCCAACGCCTTTATCGCCTACGCGGAACGGCCCTTCCGGGTGCCCGCTCCACAGGGAAAGATCACCAAAACCCAGGCGAATGTGGCCCTTTACGTCCTCAGCCGGGTGGCCGGTGAGGGCGCGGACCGCTGCGCCGCGCCGGGGGATTATTACCTGTCGGAAGCGGAGGAGCAGCAGCTGGCCCAAATCTGCGCCCTCTATCCCAATGTGGTGCTGGCACTGAACACCGGCGGTCAGGTGGACCTGTCAGCGCTGGACAAATACCCCAACATTGCCGCCGTTTTGCAGCTCTCTCAGCTGGGATGCGAGGGCGGTAACGCCTTTGCCGACGTGCTCTCCGGCAAGGTCACCCCCAGTGGCAAGCTCAGCTCCACTTGGGCCATACGGTACGAGGACTATCCCAACTCCGCGACCTTTTCCCACAACAATGGCAATGTGGAGCAGGAGCGGTACGCCGAGGGCATCTACGTGGGCTACCGCTACTTCGACACCTTCCAGGTGCCGGTGCGCTACGGCTTCGGGTTCGGCCTGAGCTATACCACATTTTCCATCACCCCCGCCGCCCTGACGGTGCAAAGCGGCAAGCCTGGCAAGCCAAATCTGTGCCTGACGGTGACGGTGCAGAACACCGGCAACGTCTGCGCCGGAAAAGAGACCGTTCAGGTCTACGTCTCCTGTCCCCAGGGCAAGCTGGAGAAGGAATACCGCCGTCTGGCCGCCTTCGGCAAGACCAAGCTGCTGGCCCCCGGCGAGAGCCAGCGGCTGGAGCTGACGGTCCCGGCCTACGCCCTGGCCTCCTATGACGAGCAGGCCCCCGGCTGGCTGCTGGAGCGGGGCCTCTATGGAATTTTTGTGGGCAGCAGCCTGGAGAGCGCGGCGCTGGCCGGTTCCCTGGTGCTGGAGGAGGATCATCTGCTGGTAAAAACCAAAAACATCTGCCCCCTCCAGGAGGAGCTGGACGAGCTGAAAGCCCCCGCCGGACAGGTGGAGGCGCTGCGGACCGCCAGCCTCTCCGCCGTTGACCGGCTGCCCCAGGTGCGGCTGGCCGAGGCAGATTTTTCCACAAAGACGGTGGAATACGGGACCGCACCCCGGCAGGTGCCGGACGAGGTGCGGGCCTTTGTGGACACTCTCTCGGTGGAGCAGCTGATCCAGCTGGCCACCGGCGATCCCGGGCAGGGGCAGGGCAGCAACCTGGGTTCCTCCGGCATCTCCGTCCCCGGCTCCGCCGCCCAAACCAGCTCCTGCGCCCGGGAGCAGGGCCTGGCGGACATCGTCATGGCCGACGGCCCCGCCGGTCTGCGGCTGCTGCAAACGTACCAGGTCAAGGATGGAAAAATCCTCCCTGCTCCCTTTGAACAGGCGTTCGAGGGCGGCTATCTGAACCGGACCGCCGCCCCCCAGGGGGACGCGACCTATTATCAGTACTGCACCGCCTTCCCGGTGGGGACCGCCCTGGCCCAGAGCTGGGACCGGGACCTGCTGGAAGAGGTGGGCAAGGCCGTGGCGGAGGAAATGCAGCGGTATCTCATCACCTCCTGGCTGGCCCCTGGCATGAACATCCACCGCAACCCCCTGTGCGGCCGCAACTTTGAATACTTCTCCGAGGACCCGCTGTTGGCGGGCACGGCGGCGGCGGCTATCACCAACGGCGTCCAGTCCGAGCCGGGCTGCGGCACCACCATCAAGCACTTCGCCTGCAACAACCAGGAGGACAACCGGATGGGGTCTGATTCCATCCTCTCCGAGCGGACGCTGCGGGAAATTTACCTGAAAGGGTTTGAAATTGCCGTCAGGACCTCCCAGCCCCTGTTCATCATGACCAGCTACAACCTCATCAACGGCGTACACGCCGCCAACAACTACGACCTGTGTACCTCCGCCGCACGGGACGAATGGGGCTTCCGGGGCGCCATTATGACCGACTGGGGCACCACTCAGGCGGGACCGGAGTGTACCGCCTCCGGCTGTATGCGGGCGGGGAACGACACCGTCATGCCTGGCGTCCCTGCCGACCACGAGAACCTGCGCCAGGAGCTGGCAGCGGGAACGCTGCCCCTGGAGGACCTGAAACTGGCCGTCTGCCATCTGGTGGACGTGATTTGGCGCTCCAACCTGTACGAATAAGGGCGCAGGCGGCAGTCAACACTCTGGAACTTTGCAATGCGGGTAAAATCGCAAATATTTCTCTTTACATCTGGGAAAAACTATGCTAAACTAGGCGGGTATGGAGTGCAGGCCCTTCCTGTTTTTGGCTGAAGCACTCCGCCCGCCGCCTGGTTTTGGGATATTCTCTGCGTGTACCAGTGCTTCACCTGCCCATTACTCAGCGGCGCGGGAAATTTATGAAAGGTGGAACAAACCATGATCCGCAAAGAAGAAAAGACCGCCGTCATCGAGGCCAACAAGACCCACGAGAACGACACTGGCTCCCCTGAGGTCCAGATCGCCATCCTCACCGCCCGCATCCAGCAGCTCACCGAGCACCTGAAGCAGCACCCCCACGACAACCACTCCCGCCGTGGTCTGCTGAAAATGGTCGGCAAGCGCCGCAAGCTGCTGGACTATTTGGCCAAGAAGGACATCGAGCGCTATCGTGCGATCATCGCCAAGCTGGGTATCCGTAAGTAAGACTAAGCAAACTACCCTGTGGCTTCTTTGTGGGCGGCGGCTGTGCCGCCGCCCATACTGTCGCCCGCACCCAGTCCCCGGGGACAGGATGTTTCTGCTTTTTAGCGTTTGAAAATCCGCTCAGGAGCGCTGAACGGCGTTTTCAAGTGCTAAAGAGAGGCTGTCCTGTTCCCACCCCAAATTTATCACAAAGGAGAACAAGATATGTCTACCATTATCAAGCAGCGTCAGTTCCCCAACTACCGGGAATACAAAATGGACCTCTGCGGCAAGCCCCTGACCTTGGAAGTGGGCAAGGTGGCTGAGCTGGCCAACGCCGCCGTGGTGGTCAAGTACGGCGAGACCACCGTGCTCTGCACCGCCACCGCCTCCGCCCGTCCCCGGGACGGCATCGACTTCTTCCCTCTGAGCGTGGACTTCGAGGAAAAGCTCTACGCCGTGGGACGCATCCCCGGCTCCTTCCTGCGCCGGGAGGGTCGCCCCGGCCTGAACGCTGTGCTGGCCTCCCGCTGCATCGACCGGCCCATCCGTCCCCTGTTCCCCAGCGACTTCCGCAACGATGTGGCTATCATCTGCACCGTTCTGAGTGTGGACTATGACTGCCAGCCGGAGATTGCCGCCACCATCGGCACCTCCGCAGCCCTGGCGATCTCCGACATCCCCTGGAACGGACCCGTGGGCTGCATCAGCGTGGGTCTGGTGGACGGCAAAATCGTCCTGAACCCTGACCAGAAGCAGCGCCACAAGAGCGATATGGCCACCACCGTGGTCGCCACCGGCAAGAAGGTCGTCATGATCGAGGCCGGGGCCAACCAGGTGGACAACGCCACCATGCTGGACGGCATCCAGCAGGCGTTTGACGAAATTCAGAAGCAGATCGCCCTCATCAACCAGATGGTGGCGGAAATCGGCAAGCCCAAGTTCGACTATCCCCACGCCGACTTCGACCAGGAGCTGTTCGACAAAATTGTCGCCGAGAACATGGAAGAGGCCATGGCCGCTATGGACACCGACGACAAGAACGTCCGGGAGGCCCGCTGGAACGTCCTCATCGACCACCTCCACGAGAAGTATCTGGAGGACTACCCCAACATGGATCAGTATCTGGACGAAATCACCTACAAGTTCCAGAAGAAGATCGTCAAGAAATGGCTGCTGGAGGGCCACCGCGTAGATGGTCGCCAGTCCAACGAGATCCGGCCCCTGGCCGCCGAGGTGGGCGTACTGCCCCGCGTCCACGGCTCCGGCCTGTTCACCCGCGGCCAGACCCAGGTGCTGTCCGTCTGCACCCTGAACACCCTGTCCATGTGCCAGAAAATCGACTCCATCTGGGAAGAGGAGTCCAAGCGGTATATGCATCACTACAACTTCCCCGGCTACTCCGTGGGTGAGGCCAAGAACGTCAAGAGCGTGGGCCGCCGGGAGCAGGGCCACGGCGCCCTGGCCGAGCGCGCGCTGGTGCCGGTGCTGCCCTCCGAGAGCGAGTTCCCCTACGCCATCCGTGTGGTGTCCGAGACCCTCAGCTCCAACGGCTCCACCTCTCAAGGCTCCATCTGCGGCTCCACTCTGGCCCTGATGGACGCAGGTGTGCCCATCACCGCTCCGGTGGCTGGCATCTCCTGCGGCCTGATTCAGGATGACGACGGCGGGTTCCAGACCTTCATCGACATCCAGGGCGTGGAGGACTTCCACGGCGAGATGGACTTCAAGGTGGCCGGCACCAAGAAGGGCATCACCGCCATTCAGATGGACCTGAAAAACGATGGCCTGACCATGGAGATCATTAAAGAGGCTCTGGACAAGACCTACGACGCCCGGTGCGAGATTCTGGACAAAATCATGCTGCCCGTCATCTCCGAGCCGCGCAAGGAGCTGAGCCCCTACGCCCCCAAGATGATGAAGATGCAGATCCCCACCGACAACATCCGCGACGTCATCGGCTCCGGCGGCAAGGTCATCCAGAAGATTCAGGCCGAGTCCGGCGCAAAGATCGACATTGAGGAGACCGGCGAGATTTTCATCTCCGCTCCCGACGCCGCCTCCTGCGAGGCCGCGAAGAAGGCCATCGAGACCATCGTCTTTGTCCCCGAGGTTGGTTCTCTGTACTTCGGCAAGGTGGTCCGCATCCTGAAATTCGGCGCGTTCGTGGAGCTGGCCCCCGGCAAGGACGGCATGGTCCACATCTCCAAGCTGGCCGACCACCGCATTGGCCGGGTGGAGGACGCGGTCAACGTGGGCGACATGATTTGGGTCAAGGTGACGGACATCGATGAGAAGGGCCGCATCAACCTGAGCCACATCGACGCCATCCGCGAAATCAAGGCGAAAAAGCTGGGCCGGTAATTTATTGCAATCTGGAGGCCGAATCGTTCCGATTCGGCCTCTTTTGTCGTGTATATTTCTCCGCCGACTGCGGACACTAGCACTATCTATAGAATTATATTGATTATCACTTGTATCCAGCCATGTGCCAGAAACCCCTCCGCCACCGCCTAAAGGCGGCGGCCCTCCTCCCCTTTCAGGGGAGGCAAGAGGGGATAGTGCTTGTCATCTGATGCCGTTTTTTTCGACAGATGCAGAGTTTTAGTAGAAAATCTTTCTTTCTGGTCACTAAAATGTGCGGTTGGTTTAAAGACATAACCAATTAGAATTATCGCAAAGAACCGAGGTCTTTCCATGTCTGATTACCAAATGACCACCCTGCCCAACGGCGTGCGCATCCTCTCCGAGCAAATGGCGGGGTTCAGCTCCGCCGCCCTGGGCATCTGGGTGGCCACCGGCTCCCGGGCCGAGACCGCCAGCGAAAACGGCGCGGCCCACTTCATCGAGCACATGCTCTTCAAGGGCACCAGCCGCTCCACCGCCGAGGAGATCGCCCAGCGCATGGACGCCATCGGCGGACAAATCAACGCCTTCACCACCAAGGAATGTACCTGCTTCTACGCCCGTGCGCTGAAAAGCCACCTGCCCGAAGCGCTGGACATCCTCTGTGAAATGTTTTTCGACGCGAAATTCGCGGAGGAGGACGTGCAGCTGGAGCGGGGGGTAATCCTGGAGGAAATCGGGATGTACCAGGACGACCCCTCCGACCTGGTATCCGAGCGGCTCAGCGCCGCCGTGTACAAGGGGTCTCCCCTGGCCCGGCCTATCCTGGGCAAGCGCTCCACCCTGGAGAAAATGACTGGCCAGTGGCTGAAAGACTACAAAACCACCCACTATCTCCCCGGAAACGTCATTGTGGCCCTGGCGGGCAGCTTTGACGAGGCCATTCTGGACGACATCACCGCCCGATTCTCCGTCATGGAACCCGGCCCGGCCCAAAAACTCAAACCCGCAGTGTATCACCCCGCTGTGACCCTCAAGAAAAAGGCCACCGAGCAAAATCACCTGATGCTGTCCTTCCCCTCCATCTGGGCTGACAGCCCCAACCGCTTCACCATGCAGCTGCTCAGCTCTATTTTGGGTGGCGGGATGTCCTCCCGGCTGTTTCAGGAAATTCGGGAGCAGCGGGGCCTGTGCTACAGCATCTACGCCGCCGGGTCCTGCTACGCGGACACCGGGATGTTCCTACTCTACACCGCCCTGAACCGGGACACCGAGGCCCAGGCCCTGACCGCCATCCGGGAGGTGGTGCGCCGCTTCACCGAGGACGGCGTCACCCAGGAGGAACTGGACCGGGCCAGAGAACAGGCCAAGGCCAGCGTTCTCATGGGGCTGGAGGCCAACACCGCCCACATGAACCACCTGGCTCGGAACGTCCTCAACGGCACCCCCATTCAGACGGCGGAGGAAATTATCGCCTCCTACGACGCCATCACCCGTGAGGACGTGCGGGATATGGCCCAGGAGACCTTCGACTGGTCCCAGCTGGGCTTCTCCGCCGTGGGCCGGGTAGCCGGGGAGGAGCAGTACCGGGAGCTGCTGAAAATGTGACCTGTTCTTCACCAAAAAGCGCAAAAAACACCGGAAAGCGACATCTAAACCGCTTTCCGGTGTTTTTCCCAATGTTGACTGCCGGTTCGCTCTCAGAGCAGGTTCAGCAGCAGCACCGCGAACATGAAGGCGAAGGCCACCCACTTGGTCATGCGGGCAAGCCTGGCATCCCAGGTGCTGTTTTTGTTCTTGGAGAGGAAGGTGTCGGAGCCGCCGCCGATGGCGGACGCTACGCCGGAGTTCTTACCGGACTGGAGCAGGACCACGCAAATCAGAAACAGGGCCGCGATAACAACGATGATGGACAGAACCAGAGTGACAGTGCTCATAACAAGAAACTTCCTTTCAGAAACCGCCCGAAGGCGGGACTGCTCAAATGTATTGAAAATTTTATCATACCGCCGGGGAAAATGCAAGGGTTTTTTTCAGGTTCCCGGAAAAACGGCGGTTTGACCGTTTTGTTGACAAAAACCCGCCCTTAGGGTATGATAAGAGCGACAGAACACAGAAAACCATCCTTTCGCGCAGTCGGCGCGGGACCACAGCGAACAGCAATCGGGAGCAACCCATGAAAAACGACGAGTACAACGACGAATACAGGGATGATTCTCTGGCCCAGGACGAGGACCTCTGGGGTACTCCGCCCACCCCACCGGAGGAATCCCCCCGGCGGCACCGCGCCCGGCGGAGAAAACAGCGCCGCCCCGCCCAATGGCCCAACGCGCTGCTCAGTGTTCTGATTGGGGTGTTGGTTGGCGTGATCCTCTGCCGGGCCGGGCAGTATGCGACTTACCGCAGCCTGATGGTTCAGAGCGGCGACGCCTACGGCGATGACTTCGACTATGACTCCGGCGACGTGGAGAGCAACGACGAGGCCAGCCAGGAGTATTCCCTGCCCCTCTACGCGGGGGACAGCAGCGGCCTGACCATCACCCTGAACGACCCTGGGGAGACGGAGCTGTCCGCGGCGGAGCTGTACGAGCAGGAGCTGCCCGCCACCGTCAGCATCACCGTCTACGCCGGGTCCAGCGCCGCCTACGGCTCCGGTATGATTTTGACCGAGGACGGTTATATTCTGACCTGCGCCCATGTGGTCGAGGATTCCGAGCGGGCCACCGTCACCACCAGCGACGGCGCGTCCTATGAGGCCACGCTGGTGGGCAGCGACGCCCAGACAGACCTGGCGGTGCTGAAAATCGAAGCCAAGGGCCTGACGGCGGTGGAGTTCGCCGACTCCGAGCAGCTGACCATTGGTGAAACGGTCTACGCCATCGGCGACCCTCTGGGTCCTCAGTTCCGCAGTAGCCTGACCGACGGCATCATCTCCGGCCTGAACCGGCAGATCTCCTCCAACGGCTACGCCATGACGCTGATCCAGACCACCGCCGCCGTCAACAGCGGCAACTCCGGCTGCCCCCTGTTCAACAGCCGGGGCCAGGTGGTGGGCGTGGTGAATATGAAAATGTCCAGCTCCAGCGCCACCGCCAGCATTGACAATATGGGCCTTGCCGTCCCCTCTGCCACGGTGAAGGAGATCGTGGAGGCCCTTGCCACCGAGGGCAGCGTCAGCCGGGCGGTGCTGGGCATCAGCTGTTACGCGGTCAGCTCCGTGACAGCCCAGGTCTATGGCATCCCGGAGGGCCTGTGGGTAGCCACCATCGACAGCGCGTCCGACTGCGCCGCCCAGGGCCTCCAAGTGGACGACATCATCACCCGGGTGAATGGGGAGGATGTCAGCACCGTCACCGATTTCCAGACCGTCACCGCCGACCTGGAGGTGGGCGACACCGTCACCCTGACCATCTGGCGGGAGCCGGAGACGGAAACGGACGAGGCCGACGGCTCCGCCTCCTCGGAGGTCGAGGACGACGGCTACCACTACGAGTATTACGGCGAGATCACCGTGGCGCTCATTGATTCCAATTCTCTGGCGGATTGAGTCTCCAGACGCATAAATACCATCTGAACCGGGGTATCCTAACGGTATCCCATTCAGATGGTATTTTTGTTGTATTTTTACGCTTTATCAGGAGGTACTGCCATGCAGGTTCAGGATTTTATGAGCAAAAACGTCGTCTCCATCACGCCGGAGGAGAGCGCGGCTCTGGCCGCCCGGCTGCTGGAGCGCCACAATCTGGGGGCGCTGCCCGTCTGCGACTACGAGGGGCGGCTACAGGGCATCGTCACCGACCGGGACATCATCACCCGCTGCGTGGCCGCCAACCAAGACCCCAAACGGGTGCCGGTGCGGGACATCATGTCCCGGGAGCTGCACACCGTAGAGCCGGGGGAGGACGTCCACGCCGCCGCCCGGCGGATGGCGACCTGTCAGGTGCGCCGCCTGCCGGTGGTGGAGGACGGCCAGGTGAAGGGCATGGTCTCCCTGGGGGACCTGGCTACCTCCCGCCGGTGCGAGATGGAGGCGGCCCAGGCCCTCAGCGAAATTTCCGAGAACGTGGTGCGGCGGAAGCGGTGAAGCCGCCTCACAGCGCCGCCAGCAGGAATTTCTTCGCCGCAGCGGAGAGCGGGATGTTCTTCTTGTAGTAGATATAGATGTTGGTGGAGACGGTGGGGGTCACATCGACGATGGAGACCTTCGGCGTGGCCAGGGAGAGGATGGGCTTTTCCATCAGCAGCGAGACGCCCATCCCCTTCTCCACCAGGTCCATGATGTTCTCTGCCCGCTTGCCGGTGTAGGCGATGTTGGGAGTGAACCCCGCCTTCTGGCAGGCGGTGGTGGAGATGCTGTAGAGCAGGGAATCCGGCTGCAACAGCAGGAAATTCTCGTCTTTCAGCTCCTCCAGCTGGAGGGAGGAGCGCTTGGCGAGCGGATGGGTGCTGGGCAGGATGGCCACCAAATGGTCCGAGGTGTAGGGGAACTTGGCGAATTCCTCATTGGTGTCGCCCTCCTCCCGGATGAAAGCCAGGTCGCACTTGTTCTTGCGCAGCATCTCTTTCAGGGTGAAGGACTCCTCCTCCAGCAGGTTGATGGTGCAATGCTCGTTCTCCCGCTGGTACTTCATGATGATGTCCGTGATGCGGTAGGGGGCCATCAGGGGAATGGAACCAATGCGGAGGGTTTGCTGTTTTTCGTCCAGTTGGTTGGCCAAATCTCGCTGGAAGCTGTACTGAATGTCCACGATCTGCTGGGCGCACTTTAAGAACGACTTCCCATAGCTGGTCAGTTCCACCTTTCGGGGGGTGCGGTTGAACAGCGGGACTCCCAGCTCGATCTCCAGCGCCTTGATGTGTTTGGACAGGGAGGACTGGGCGATGAACAGCTCTTCCGCCGCCTGAAGGTAGTTGCCAGTCTCCGACAGCACGATAAATTCTTTCAGGTAATCGGTTTCCATAAAAGCACCTCGCTTTCGCCTGCGGACGCAGGAATGGAGTATTTCGCTCAAAGACAGTATACCACATCCGTTGTCAGAAAAGCAATGATTTCTGGGAGTGACTCCCACAGAAAAGAACCGCCTGTCCGCGAAAGCGGCAAAACCCCCTGCGGAGGGCTTCCGTCACCTTTGATAGCATTTTATGGAAAACTTTGTCGCTTCCCATGCGACCTCCCGGCGGCAAAAATCCTGTATTCTATGGGTGTAAAGAACAAAAGCCATAAAATGCAGGAGGTAATGAACATGAAGAACAACATCACGGAACTGGTTTTCATTCTGGACCGCAGCGGCTCCATGTGCGGGCGGGAAGCGGACACCATCGGCGGCTTCAACAGCCTCATCGAAAAGCAGAAGAAAGAGGACGGCGTGTGCTACGTCTCCACCGTCCTCTTTGACAACGTCAGTCAGGTGCTGCACGACCGGGTGAACCTGGTGGACATCCAACCCATGACTGACCGGGATTACACCGTCCGGGGCTGCACCGCCCTGCTGGACGCCATCGGCGGGGCCATCCATCACATCGGCAACATCCACAAGTACGCCCGAACCGAGGACGTGCCGGAACACACCCTGTTCATCATCACCACCGATGGCATGGAGAACGCCAGCCGCCGCTACACCTCTGACCAGGTCAAGGGGCTGATCCAGCGCCAGAAGACCCGGTACGGCTGGGAGTTCCTGTTCCTGGGAGCCAACATTGACGCGGTGGAAACCGCCGGGCGCATCGGCATCACCCCGGACCGGGCCGCCAACTACAACAACGACCCAGACCCGGACAACCCCGACGATCCCTACGAGTGCATCCTCCGGATTTTTGAGACCTCCTCCAAGGTCATCAGCGATGTACGCGCCAGCCGCCCCGTCGCCGCCGACTGGAGCCGGGACATCGACGAGGATTATCAGCGCCGTGGCGGGAAGAAGCGGGGGCGGAAGTGAGGCAACGCAGGTGTGAAGCGTAAGGCCAAACCGAAAATAGGGAACCCCTCTGAGACGGCCTTGCACATCGAAACCTGCAATGCCGCCCCAGAGGGGTAAAAACTGGGGTAAAGCAAAATTTTTACCCCCCATCTTTTTGTCATCTGATCTTTATAGCGGCACAATCAAAGCAAAAACGCCCACGATTGCGACAATCGTAGGCGTTTTTTGTTCATGGACTACCGTTTGTGTTCAGCCGTTGCACCGTCTCCTTTTTAGGGATTGGCACGGCTTGTCGTCTCTTATGTTTTATCCGGCGCAGCAGCGCCGGAAAGTTTTTTCTCGAATCAGATCTATCAGCTATTGCGTACTCGGTTAAGTAGTTCTTTCTCAATGGACAGGATGTCAACCGCAGGGACTAGTTTCTCAGCGCGAACCAGCGCTAAATAACGGCGAACTCTCGACTCAATTTCTCGTATTTCCTTCTTGTCCCGAAGGACAAACGGCACGCCTTTAACAGTAAACGGCCTCTGAACATATTCATTAGTAACAGGGATAATATTGCCGGTTAGAAACGCGCTATACCGCCCTTTGAATTTTCCGATGTAGCAAAGCACGTTCTTATGGCGTTCCTTTTCTTTCTCACGGTATTTATCAACCTGTGAACTGAGAGGCACCATCCAAATGATTCCGTTATCTCCTTTCACAGCCAGAAAATAAGGGCGGCTCTCATTTTTATTTTTCATATGTCGGGGACTGGGAAAATCGTCAAAGTATTTATCATGTATTATATATAGACCGTTTGCCTGCAATTTTTTCTCTTCCATGGAATGACCTCTTTCTAAAACAAGAAAATCCCTCTACCGAAGCAGAGGGATTTACAAGCCGTCAATTTATAAGTCCCCGAACGGCAGGGGGCTATCAAAAGCAGGCCGTCAATTTATAAGTCCCCAGACGGCAGGGGGCAGGACGTTAGTGGATTCCTTTCACGAGAAAATAATTCAACTGACGTTCGCAACGATTGGTTGCACCCTCATTATATGAAATTTTAGAGTCCTTTGTCAACGGGTTTGAAAAATTTTTCTTTAATTTAACTTTATCATATCATACAACGAAAAGTCAGTCAATAAATTCCTTATCCAAATAAAGAAAAGTATTGACATCTCCAAAGGTTTTATCTGTAAAACAAAAACGCCTGCGATTTGAACAATCGTAGGCGTTTCTTGTGGTGGAGACTGGGAGACTCGAACTCTCGACCTCTTGCGTGTGAAGCAAGCGCTCTAACCTGCTGAGCTAAGCCTCCAAAGGAATGAGAAGGGGGAAAGACACTTCTCATTCGTGGTGACCCGTACGGGAATCGAACCCATGTTACAGCCGTGAAAGGGCCGTGTCTTAACCTCTTGACCAACGGGCCAAATTAAGTTGTGTTCCCTCCGGGACGGGATGCGCCCCGGAGGGAGATGGTAGCGGCGACTGGATTTGAACCGGTGACACTCCGGGTATGAACCGAATGCTCTAGCCAACTGAGCTACGCCGCCATAAGCACACTTGGAAAAGCGTCACTCACAACAACGATTATTATAACGGCTCAAGGCCGGAATGTCAACTACTTTTTTTCGGTTTCTCAAAAATTTTTGCGAAAAAATGCGGGGATATCATTGACAAAAAGGGCAGGATAGCGGATACTAAGTAAGATGAGATATTATGGGCGGCGGCACTTTGGCCCGCCCAGATGGGAGAGCAAATAAGTTCTGCTATGAGTTATATTTTCTTTGACCTGGAATGGAACCAGGGGTATCCCCGGAGCGAGGCGGACAAGCTGGACGAGATCATACAAATCGGCGCCTGGCGGCTGGACAGCTGGGAGGACTGGGGAGCGGCCTTTTCCGCCTATGTGCGTCCCACCATCCACAAGCGGCTGCACCATCGGGTGCGGAAGATCCTCCCGCTGGACCAAAACGAGCTGAAAAACGCCGCGCCCTTCCGAAAAGTCGTCCGCGACTTCTTCCGCTGGTGCGGGAAAGACCCGGTGTTCTTCACCTGGGGCGGCTGCGACGCAAGGGTGCTGGACATGAACCTGTGCTGGTATGGCATGGAGGAGTACCTGGATCTGGAGATTTACGACCTCCAGCGGGCCTATGACCTGATGGTGGCCCACACCGACCAGCAGACGGCGCTGAAAGACGCAGTGGCGACCCTGGGGCTGGAGGCACAGCTGGAGTACCACGACGCGGGCAACGACGCCTTTTACACCGCCCGCATCGGCGCGGAGATGATCCGTCGGTTCCACACCCTGCCCACCGAGGAAGAGTTGTCCGCCGGCGAGGAAGCGTTCCGCCAGGAGAAGCGGCGGAAAGCTGCGCAGCTGGCTCTGACCTCGCTGGAGGCGGCGCTGCCGGAGCTGGAGCCGGTGGTGCAGCGGGACTGCGGACGATTCCGCACCCCGGAGGACTGCCTGAAAAGCCGCAACGCCCGGGTCTACCGCTGCCCCGAATGTGAAGAGTGCCTGTGCAGCGGCACCTGGTATCAGGTGGGGAACCGCTACGTGGCCCGCAGCCGCTGTGTGGAACACGGGCGCTACTACTCCTGCCTGACGGTGGAGCAGACCCCGGAGGGGCCGTACACGGGCGTTCTGTCGGTCTACGGGCAGTCTTTCGGACAGGAGTTGTTCCACCTGTGCAAAGTGGGCGGCGTGGCCACGGTGATGACCAAAACGCCCCACAAACGCAGACGCCGCCGGAAACAGAAACCGGCGAAGCAGGCGTAATTGCATGACAAACCCCGCTGGAATCGCGGCCTTTTGGCTGGATTCGGGCGGGGTTTTGTTGTTATATCGCTTTGGGTCGGCGGAAGCTCACTTTTCCTTCCCGGCGGTGATGATCCCCAGCCGGAGGAACACCGGGTAGAGGTACGACGCGCCGAATACCCCCAGCTTTTTGGGGCCGGAGACCTCCCTCAGGGCCAGCGCCCGCCGAAAGGCCATCTCCACGCTGCTGCGGGTGATGGACTTCTCCTTACGGCTGACGAATAGCTCCCCACCTTTGATGGTGTAGGAAAATTCCAGCCCCCTGGCGGTGTGAAAGGGGCAGGACTGGAACAGCAGCAGGGCCTCCCACAGGTTTTCCACCGTGGGCTGCTCTGCCAGCCGACGTACCGCGGCCTCCCGCGCCAGCTCTGCCGGGTCCGCCTGTTCCGTTTCCACAGAGGGTACGCCTCGGGTGTAGGGCAGATAGGTGTAGACCGACACCCGGGAAAGGCCGGTACATTCCATGATTTCCTCCACCGTTTTGCCCTCCCGGTAGAGGGACAGCACCCGCTCCGCCTTGGCGGAACGGTACACCCCGGCGGTGATGAGCAGCTTGCGCACCTGGAGAGGGTTCAGCCCCAGTTGGTCGCCAATGGCCTGAAGGGTGGGATGTTGGCGCTCGTCGGGACCGTAGGCCGCCACCGCCTGCTCCAGCAGGGCCATGGCGTGGGCCGGTGTTTGTCTGGGGTTTGCCATAGGTCATCCCCTCC
>MSHH01000084.1 GCA_001941075.1 Oscillospiraceae bacterium Zagget6
CCCGTGGCCGGAATACTAACCGTATAACGGCTGATTTCCTCGCCGCAGACCGTGCAGTACACCACAAGGTCATAGGAGCCATCTTCGGTGCAGGTGGCCGCAACCTTATTTTCCTCGACGGCCTCGGCTTCGGTGTGGCCCGTGGCCTCGACCTCATTTGCTGTGTAGGTATCGCCGCAGACGGTGCAGGTGTAGGTGGTGTAGCCGCCCTCGGTGCAGGTAGGGGCAGTGACCTCGCCCTCGTCCCAGCTGTGTCCCGTGGCGGAGCTGACCCCGATGGTAATATCCTTGTCGCACTCGAAGCAGTAGCAGGTCGTGGTGCTGTCCGCAGTGCAGGTGGGGGCGGTCACTGTAGGCTCATCCGTGAGGTAGTGTCTGGTGGCATCTGTCAGGGCAGTGTTGCCGCCGCTAATGGCAATGTTGCCCCAGTCATCCGCAGTGCCGACATAGTGAACGAGGGTCAGGCTTGAGCATCCACTGAATGAACTCGAGCCAATGGAGGTGACGCCGCTGCCAATGGTCACGCTGGTCAGGTTCGTGCAGAAACGGAACGCATAGCTGCCAATGGAAGTGACGCTGGCCGGAATGGTCACGCTGGTCAGGCTCTCGCAGTATATGAATGCATAATCGCCGATGGTGGTGACGCTGTCCGGGATGACATACGCCCCCGTTTTCCCGCCCGGGTAGCAGACCAGTGTCGTTTGATCCTTGCTAAACAGCACGCCATCCACTGAGACATAAGCGCTGTTTTCCTCATCCACCGTGATGTCGGTCAGGCTTGTGCAGCCCTCGAACGACTCAAGGCCGATGTAGGTGACGCCGCTGCCAATGGTCACGCTGGTCAGACTTGTGCACGCCGCGAACGCACCCTCGCCGATGTAGATGACGCTGTCCGGGATGGTCACGCTGGTCAGACTCGTGCACAACATGAACGCCCCAAAGCCGATGGTGGTGACGCTGTCCGGGATGTCCACGCTGGTCAGGCTCGTGCAGTTATAGAACGCACCCTCGCCGATATAGGTGACGCTGTCCGGGATGGTCACGCTGGTCAGGTTCGTGTAGTAAGCAAAGAATGCATAGTCGCCAATGGAGGTGGCGCCGTCACCGATCGTAACAGAGGTGATGGACTCGCAATAGCTGTACCAGGGTACAGAGGTTCCGTCGCTCCAATTCGTCATGTCCCCGGTGCCGGTGATGGCCAGGACGCCGTCCGAGTACAGCACCCAAACCAGGTTGTCCCCGCAGATGCCACTGGCGGTCAGGTCACCCGCATCGCAGATGACGATGGCGGAGGTCAGGGGGTCATTGTAGTCGCCAATAGTGATGGCCTCCCAGTCGTCCTCCGTGCCGGCATAGCAAACGACGGTCAGGCTCGTGCACTCACCGAACGCATAGTCGCCGATGGAGGTGACGCTGGCCGGGATGGTCACGCTGGTCAGGCTCTCGCAGTAATAGAACGCCCCCTCGCCGATGGTGGTCACCTTGTCCGGGATGGTCACGCTGGTCAGGCTTGTACATCCAGCAAACGTCCCCTCGCCGATGGTGGTGACACTGTCCGGGATGTCCACGCTGGTCAGGCTCGTGCAGCCCTCGAACGCATAGTCGCCGATGGAGGTGACGCTGTCCGGGATGTCCACGCTGGTCAGGCTCTCGCAGTACATGAACGCCCCTTTGCCGATGGAGGTGACAGTATCCGGGATGGTCACCTTAGTCAGGCTCGTGCACTCATAGAACGTATAGTCGCTGATGGTGGTGATGCCGCTGCCGATGGTCACGCTGGTCAGGCCTGTGCAGTTAGCGAACACAGACTCGCCCATGGTGGTGACGCTGTCCGGGATGGTCACGCTGGTCAGGCTTGTACATTCAGAGAACGCATACTCGCCAATGGTGGTGACGCTGTCGGGGATGTCCACGCTGGTCAGGCTCGTGCAGAACATGAACGCCTCCTCGCCGATGGAGGTGACGCTGTCCGGAATGGTCACGCTGGTCAGACTCTCGCAGTACATGAACGCATAGTCGCCGATGGTGGTGACGCCGTCCTCAATGACCACAGAGGTGATGGAATCGCGATAGCTGTACCAGGGTTCCTTGGTATAATAGCTATAATCCGTCATGTCCCCGGTGCCGGAGATGGTCAGGACGCCGTCCTCATCCAAGGTCCAGGTCAGGTTTTCCCCGCAGGTGCCGCTGGCCACAACGGAGATGACCCCATAGTGTTTGGTGGCGGAGTCCAGGGGGTCGTTGTAGTTGCCGATGCTGATGGCCGCCCATTCCGTCTTAGACCCGTCATAGTAGACGTCGGTCAGGGCCGAGCAGTAAGCAAACGCAGACGCACCAATAGAGGTAACGCTGGTCGGGATGGTTACAGACGTCAGGGCCGAGCAGTAATAAAACGCACTTGCACCAATGGTGGTGACGCTGTCCGGGATGGTTACAGATTTCAGGCCCGTGCAGTAATAAAACGCATTGCCAATGGTGGTGACGCCGCTGCCGATGGTCACCTCAGTCAGGCCCGTGCAGTTACGAAACGCATAGCTGCCGATGGAGGTGACGCTGTCCGGAATGGTCACGCTGGTCAGGCCATTGCAGTAACGAAAGGCATAAGCGCCGATGGAGGTGACGCCGTCCGGAATGGTAATGCCGGTCAGGCTCTTGCAGTACGAAAACGCATAGTTGCCAATGGTGGTGACGGTGGACGGGATGGTATATTCCCCTGTTTTCCCGCCCGGGCAGCAGACCAGTGTCGTTTTAGCCTTGTTAAACAGTACGCCGTCCACTGAGGCAAAATAGTTGTTTGCCTCATCCACCTCAATGGCGGTCAGGCTCGTACAGTTCGAGAACACAGTGGTGCTGATGGAGTTGACGCCGCTGCCAATGGTCACAACCGTCAGGCCCGTGCAGTCCGAAAACGCATCAGCGCCGATGTAGGTGACCTTGTCCGGGATGGTCACGCTGGTCAGGCTCGTGCAGTATTCAAATGCATATTTGCTGATGGAGATGACGGTGTTCGAGATGGTCACACTGGTCAGGCTCGTGCAGTTATAGAACGCATAAGCGCCGATGCTGGTGACGCAGTTGCCAATGGTCACAGAGGTGATGGAATCCTGATAACTGTACCAGGGCACCTCGGAAGAACTGCTCCAATCCGTCATGTCCCCGGTGCCGGAGATGGTCAGCACGCCGTCCTCATCCAGGGTCCAGGCCAAGTCGTCCCCGCAGGTGCCGTAGGCCAGAAAGTTGTCATCCGTACAGCGGATGGTGGCGCCAGTCAGATATTCGTTGTCGCTGCCAATGTCGATGGCGTTCCAGCCACTCCTAGACCCGTCATAGTAGACGTAGATCAGGCTCCAGCAGTTATAGAACGCCCCCTCGCCGATGGTGGTAACGCTGGCCGGGATAGTCACCTCAGTCAGGCCCGTGCAGCCATCGAACGCATGTTTGCTGATGGTGGTGACGCTGGACGGGATGGTCACACTGGTCAGGCCCTTGCAGCCCAGGAATGCATAGATGTTGATGGTGGTCACCTTGTCCGGGATGGTCACAGACGTCAGGCCGGTGCAGTAACTAAACACATAGTTGTCGATGATGGTGACGCCGTCCGGGATGTCCACGCTGGTCAGGCCCTCGCAGTATGCGAACGCATAAACGCCGATGGTGGTGACGCTGTCCGGGATGGTTACGCCGGTCAGGCTCGTGCAGTTATAGAACGCATAACCGCCGATGGATGTGACGCCGCTGCCAATGGTCACAGAGGTGATGTATTCCCGATAGCTGTCCCAGGGTACGTCGGAAGAACTGCTCCAATTCGTCATGGCCCCGGTGCCGGAGATGGTCAGGACATAGTCGCTGTCCAGGGTCCAGGTCAGGTCGTCCCCGCAGGTGCCGCTGGCCAGCTCTGTGGTGGTGTAGTGGATGGTGGCTTCGGTCAGGGGGTCATTGTCGCTGCCAATGCTGATGGCCGCCCAGTCGGACTCAGACCCGGCATAGTAGACGTCGGTCAGGCTCGAGCAGCAATAGAACGCATAGTCGCCAATGGTGGTGACGCTGGCCGGGATGGTCACGCTGGTCAGGCCACTGCAGGAATCGAACGCGTTATTGCCAATGGAGGTGACGCTGTTCGGGATGGTCACACTGGTCAGGCCAGAGCAGCCAATGAACGCACCTTCGCTGATAGAGGTGACACTGCCCGGGATGGTCACAGCCGTCAGGCCCGTGCAGGCCATGAACGCAGAAGCACCGATGGAAGTGACGCTGTCCGGGATATCCACGCTGGTCAGACTTAGGCAGTTAGCGAACGCCGCCTCGCCGATAGATGTGACACTGTCCGGGATGGTCACACTGGTCAGGTTTGTACATTCAAAGAACGCCCAATCGCCGATGGATGTAATGCCGTCACCAATCGTAACAGAGGTGATGGATGTGGAAGCGCTGTACCAGGGTACGCTGGAAAAATCGCTCCAATCCGTCATGGCCCCGGTGCCGGAGATGGTCAGGACATAGTCGCTGTCCAGGGTCCAGGTCAGGTTATCCCCGCAGGTGCCGCTGGCCAGAATGACGGCGTCCGTACAGCGGATGGTGGCGGAGGTCAGACAGTCATTGTTGCTGCCAATGGAAATGCTGCTCCAGCTATCCACAGTGCCGGCATAGGTGACGGCGGCCAGGGCCGTGCAGCCATAGAACGCATAGTCGCCAATGGTGGTGACACCGCTGCCGATGACCACACCGGTCAGGCCCGTGCAGTCCCCGAACGCATAGTCGCCGATGGTGGTGACGCCGTCCGGGATGGTCACGCTGGTCAGGCTCGTGCAGCCATAGAACGCACTTACGCCGATGGAGGTGACGCTGTCCGGGATGGTCACGCTGGTCAGGTCCTCGCGGTTCAAGAACGCATAGTCGCCGATGGAGGTGATACCATCCTCGATGATGAGGGTGGTTATAACCCTTGAGTCAACATTCATAAATGCGCTCTCGTCAATGGCCCCGGTGCCGGAGATGGTCAGGACGCCGTCCTCATCCAGGGTATAAGTGGCGTTCTCTCCGCAGGAGCCGCTGTCCACAATGGTGGGCTCATCCTCATCGTCGGTGCTGCCGTAGGTGATGGTGGCGGAGGTCAGGTACGTATTGTCGCTGCCAATGCTGATGGCCTCCCACGTTGACGCAGACCCGGCATAGTAGACGTCGGTCAGGGCCGTGCAGCCATAGAAAGCATAATTGCCGATAGAGGTGACGCTGGCCGGGATGGTCACGGTGGTCAGGCACGAGCAGTTACGAAACGCAGAGTTGCCGATGGTGGTGACGCCGTCCGGAATGGTCACAGCCGTCAGGCCCGTGCAGTATCCAAACGCATTAGAGCCGATGGAGGTGACGCCGTCCGGGATGGTCACCTCAGTCAGGCCCGCACAGTAGTTGAACGCATAGTCGCCGATGGCGGTGACGCCGGACGGAATGGTGTACGCCCCCGTTTTCCCAGCCGGGTAGCAGACCAGTGTCGTTTGAGCCGTGTTAAACAGTATGCCGTCCACTGAGACATAAGCGGTGTTTGCCTCAGCCACCGTGATGGCGGTCAGGCTCGGGCAGTTCGAGAACACATAGCTGCCGATGGAGGTGACGCCGCTGCCAATGGTCACAGACGTCAGGCCGGTGCAGTCCGAAAATACGCCATTGCCAATGGAGGTGACGCTGTCCGGGATGTCCACGCTGGTCAGGCCCGTGCAGGAATAAAACGCACCGTTGCCGATGCTGGTGACGCCGTCCGGGATGGTCACGCCGGTCAGGTTCTCGCAGGATTCGAACGCATATCTGCCGATGGCGGTGACGCTGTCCGGGATGGTCACGCTGGTCAGCTGGGAGCAGTAATAGAACGCATAGCTGCCGATGGAGGTGACGCCGTCCTCAATGGTCACAGCGGTGATGGCATCGCAATAGCTGCTGTACCAGGGTGCAAGATTATCGTCATCCCAATCTGTCATGGCCCCGGTGCCGGAGATGGTCAGCTCATAGTCGCTGTCCAGGGTCCAGGTCAGTTCGTCCCCGCAGGTGCCGCTGTCCAGCGTGGTGGATGTGGACGCAACGGAAGGCTCCGCCTCTTCGCCGTCCGCCTCCGCCGCCCAGGCGCTGGCGGGCAGCGTGGACAGGCACATGGACAGCGCCAGCAGCAGGGCCAACAGCCGTTTTCGGGTGTGCTTCATACTCATTCCTCCTGTAATTAAATTTCGCGATGAAAACTTACCGGGGCAGGCGGCCGATGCGCACCGTTTGCTGCCCGCATCGGTTTACTGCCTCATGCTACATTATAGCAGAGCGGCAAAAATTGGTCAAGGAGAAATCGGCCAAAAATCACACTTTATCAATCATACGGAACCGCCGGCCCGGAGGGCGGGCCCGGTCGGAATAAGCTGCAAAAAACGCACCCGAAGCGGCGCTTCGGGTGCGTTTTGTTCTGATTGTTGGCGGGCGGCGGGTCAGGTGCCGTCGGTCGAAGTCTCTCCTTCGGACTCGGCGTCGGCCTCCGCCTCGCTGATCTCCACCACAACGGAGTAGCTGTCGATGGCGCCGATGTTGCTCATGCCCTGCACCTTCACCTCCGCCGGGACGGTGCAGGTGCCGGTGGCGTTGGCGTCGATCTCGCTGAGATCGGCCTCCACATAGACGTCGTCGGCGGTCAGCAGGGCCATGGTCGCCTCATCCCCCCGGATGCGGACCTCCAGGCTCTCCGTAATCAGGGTGGCCGCGATGCCGTCGGGGACGTTGACCAGGCGGATGTCGCTGGTCTCCACCTTCTGGGTGGTCAGGCCGGAAATCTGCACCGACACGGTGACGGTGGTGTAGCCGCTCTCGTTGGTGACCCCTTCCGGCATTTGCAGGGTGAAGGTGTACTCCTCCGAGGTGATGACCTGGGACAGGTCGATGGTGCCCACCTTCAGCTCGCTGATGGAGGACAGGGTCTCCTCCGTGCCGGAGATCAGCACCGTCTCCAGAGACATCTCATAGGTGATGTCATCCGTGGTGGCCCCGCCGCCCTCCTGGAAGGTAACCTTCAGCGGCACCTCCTTGACGCAGCGCACCGGGAAGGTGACCTCCGTCTCGGTCTGGGACAGGGTGAGGGTGTCCTGCGCCACCTCCGTGCCGTCCGCCGTCACCAGCTGGATGGGCAGCGTACCGGTCCAGGAGCTGGTCAGCTCCTCCGCGTCCAGCACCACCTGGGCGTGGTCAATCTGTTCCACCAGGGTGGCCTCGCCGCTGACGGTGATGGTCTCCACCCCCAGCTGGAAGTCGGCGCTGTCGTACAGGTAGCCCTCTGCCACGCTGCCGGTAAAGACGCCGGAGACGCTGACCTCTCTGGTCTCCATCTCCGTCACCATGACGGTGATGGTGGAGGGGCTCCGGGACGTGACAGAGAAGTTGGTCAGGGAGGTGTTGCTGGGCCAGGTGATGTTATAGCTCAGCTCCTGCTCCCCCGCCTCGGTGATCTGATTGGCGGCGTCCACGGTGATGCTGACATTGTCCCGGTCCATCTGGGAGATGACCGCGCGAACGCCGGTCAGCTTCAGAGTGACGGTGGCATCCACCACCTCGGTGATCATCAGCCCCTGCTCGCTGAGTTCATCCTCCCCCAGGATGGTGACGGGGATGTTGCGGATGGTGGTGTAGGCGTCCGGCTCGGTGGTGATGTCCACATACAGCCACAGCACCACCGCGCACAGCACCGCCAGCAGTATATAGCCCAGTCGGCTGCCCTTCAGGTTATTCCAAATCTTCATGTTCCTCTTGCTCCCCCTTCCTGCCGCGCCAGGACTCCCGCAGGGTGGCAAGGCTCAGGCTCAGCAGATCCTTCTTCTCATCCAGCTTCCCCTGAGGCAGAAGCTCGTTGCGCAGCATCCTGCGCAGCGTCTCCGGGGCCAGATGGCGGCGCAGCGTTCCGTTGGTGGCCACGGAGATGGAGCCTGTCTCCTCCGAGCAGATGACCACCAGTGCGTCGGTATGCTCCGTGGCGCCGATGCCCGCCCGGTGGCGCATCCCCAGCTCCTTGCTGATGTTGGTGTTGCTGGACAGGGGCAGCACGCAGCCCGCGCCCACGATTCTGCCCTCCCGCACGATCACCGCGCCGTCATGGAGTGGTGCCTTCACAAAGAAGATGTTTTTCAGCAGCTCCGCCGAGACGGAGGCGTCCAGCGCAGTGCCGGTTTTGATGCAGTCGTCCAGGATGCTGCCCCGCTCAAAGACGGTCAGTGCACCCGTCCTGCTCTTGGACATGGCGGCGTAGGCCTCCACCGTCTCGTCAATGGCGTGCTCCAGCTCGTCCACATTGGCCTCATGGCGGCTGAACACACTGGTGAGACCGCCGCTGCCCATCTGCTCCAGAAAGTGACGGATTTCCGGCTGGAACACCACGATGATGGCCAGGAAGCCGATTCCCAGGGCGTTGGTCAAAAGGTAGTTCAGTACGTGCAGGTCCAGCAGGCTGGCCGCCCACATCAGGATGATGAGGGCCGCAATGCCCTTCAATACCTGCCCGGCCTGGCTCGCCTTGGCAAACCGCAGCAGCTTGTAGATCAGATAGGCGATGATGGCAATATCCACCACGTCAGAAAACCGAATCGTCTCCAGATAGCCCAGCGCCTTATGTAGCACCAGAATGAGCGAGTCCATATTCTAACACCTCCTCCGCTTTTCCAAAAAAGCGCCGAAAACAGGTGCCGGTTAAATCCTCCCACCCCGTGTCTTGGGGAACCTCTGAACAAATGCACTTCGGCGCCTTGCGGTAAATTTCCGCCATAAATGCGTTGCAATCGCTTGAAATCCGTCAGGATTCCTGCGCGCTTGCGCCTTTTTCTGACGCAAATTTACCGCAATCCGCTCTCGTCCATTTGTTCAGAGGTTCCCTGGCCACAGGTTCCCCAGCTTGGATACCAGCATACTTCCTCATACTACCTAGTATTATACCCTCTCTTCGGCGCAATGGCAAGAACAGCTTTTATTTTTTCAATGCTCCCCGGACCGCTTCGGCAAAGGCCCGCACCTCTTCCTCCCGGTTGAAGGCGGAGAAGCTGGCCCGGACGGTGCCGGTCTCCAGCGTTCCGGCGCTCTGATGGGCCAGTGGGGCGCAGTGCAGCCCCGCCCGCACCGCAAAGCCACGGTCTGCCAGCGCCGCGGCAAAGTCCTCGCAGTCCAACCCGTCGGGGCGGAAGGAGAGGACGCCGCTCTGCCCCTCCCCGGCAAACACCGTCACCCCTTCCCCGCACTTCTCCCGGAGGAGCCGGGCCAGCAGCCGGGTCAGCCGCCCCTCGTGGGCGCCGATGGCCGCCGCCCCCTTCTCCCGGGCGAAGCGGAGCCCCTCGTTCAGCCCGGCGATGCCGCAGACGTTCAGGGTGCCCGCCTCCAGCCGGTCGGGCAGGAAGTCCGGCATGGCCTGATTCCGGGATTCGCTGCCCGTCCCGCCGCAGAGCAGCGGCTGGGGGCTGGCGTCTTTGCCGCAGATGAGGAGGCCCGTCCCCTGGGGCCCGTACAGCCCTTTATGCCCCGGCATGGCCACATACGCCGCCCCCCAGCCCTCCGTCTCCACCGGCAGCACCCCCGCCGACTGGGCCGCGTCCACCACCAACGGCACCCGATACCGGCGGCACAGCGCCGCGACCTCCCCGATGGGCAGGATATACCCGAACACGTTGGACACATGGGTGCAAATTGCGGCGTCCGCCCCCGGCAGCTGCCGTTCAAATGCGGCAAGCAGCGCCTGGGGCGCAAAAAGGGGGCCGGAGGCCACATGCACCGTGACCTCCGGGATGGCGGCCAGGGTCCGGGTCACGGCATTGTGCTCATAACCGCTGATGACCGCCGTTCCCCCCGGCTTCACCAGGGAGCGGATGGCGATGTTCAGCCCGTGGGTGGCGTTATGGGTCATCACCACATGGCCCTCGTCGGCGGCGTCGAACAGCCCGGCGGCCAGGGTCCGGCACCGGTACACCAGCTCGCTGGCATAGAGGGCCTGGGCGTAACCGCCCCGCCCCGGGTTCGCCGCCCGCTGACCGTGGTACAAAACGCTCCGCAGCACGGAGGGAGGCTTTTGCAGTGTGGTGGCCGCGCTGTCCAGATAGATCACAGCGCCACCTCCCGATAGCTGCCGTCCCCCACCGTCCTGTAGAGCCGGACGGGGGACAGCTCCGCCCGGTGCAGGGCCACCAGCGCCCCCTTCAGATTCCGCTCCGAAATTTTGACGGAGTAGCCGCAGCCCCCCTCCGCCAGCTCCTGAGGGGTGCGCAGCAGGTGTGCCGTCATCCCGGACCGCTCCAGCGCCGCCACCGTCCGCTGGGCCTGGGTCAGGGAACGGCAGACAATCAAATAGTAAAACACCCTGATCTCTCCTTTCCGGCGAACGACTCGCCCAATCCACTTTATGCGCCGGGGGGCGACAGGGTGCGGCGAAAGCTGCGCTGATTCGACGGGGATTGTGCTTCTCCTCAGGCAGGGATTGAGGCGGAAATGAACTGTACCCCGGAAAATGGACACAGGTTTTGGCCGGGGAACCTCTGAATCTGCTCTCATCCATTTATTCAGAGGTTCCCTTGATTTCCGTGTTCCCCGCCCAGGGCGACAGCATTTAAAATT
>MSHH01000085.1 GCA_001941075.1 Oscillospiraceae bacterium Zagget6
CCTGGTCGTCGATGGTGACGGTGACGGCGGTGGTCTCGGTGGTCAGGCTGGTGGCGATTTGGCTGTAGATTTGGGCGTTGGTCAGGCCCAGCCGCATGGCCGCGTCCCGGTCAATGATCAGGTGCAGGGTCTGGGCCGCGTCCTCCTGGTTGTTGGTGACGTCCGTGAAGCCCTCCTCCTGGGAGATGATGTCCACAAAGTCCTCGCTGATTTCCCGGAGGGTGTCCAGGTCGGAGCCGTAGATGTTGATCTCCAGGCCGCTGCCCAGCAGGGAGGACATGGAACCCATGGCGGAGGCGGAGACTGTGACCTCCGCGCCCTCCACGTCGGCTACCGCCGCTTCGATGTTGTCGCAAATGGTGTAAATTTGCTTTTCTCTGGTGACGCTTTCATCGGGCAGGACGTAGAAGGCGTAAGTGCTGTAGTCCTCGCTGCTCATCTCGCTGGAAATCAGGGAGGCAGCGTTGCCCAGACCGCCCACGGTGTCCACGCCGTCCACTGTGAGAATTTTCTCCGTCAACTCGTCGGCAATGGCAAAGCTGCTGTCCTTGTCGATGTCCTCGTCCAGGGTGACGGTGATGGCGATTTGGTCGCTGGCCATGTCGGGGATCAGCACCATGCCCATCCGGGTGACGCCGAACACAGAGAACGCCAGCAGCGCAATGGCAAGGCCCAGCGGCGCCACTTTGTACCGCAGGCAGAAGCGCAGCGCCTTGCCGTAGCCGTTCACCATGCGGTCAAAGAGGGGGTGTTTGACATTCCGCACCTTCCGCAGCAGCACCGAGGCGATGGTGGGCACCACCGTCAGCGCCACCAGCAGCGAGGCCAGCAGCGCGAAGGTGATGGTCAGGGCAAAAGGCAGCATCAGCTGTCGGGTCATGCCGGAGGTGAAAATCATGGGCAGGAACACGCAGATGGTGGTCAGGGTGGAGGCGATGATAGCCCCCTCCACCTGCTTGGCGCCCTGGACGGCGGAACGGGCCGCCGTCAGCCCCCGGTTGCGCAATCGGTAGATATTCTCAATGACCACGATGGAGTTGTCCACCAACATACCGATGCCCAGGGACAGACCCATCAGCGACATCATGTTCACACTGATGTCCGTAAAGTACATCAGCAGGAGTGCTACCAGCACCGAGAAGGGGATGGAGAAGGCCACCACGATGGTGGGCAGCACATCCTTCAGGAACAGGGTCAGCACCACCACGGCCAGCAGCGCGCCGATGACCATGCTGGTCATGATGTTTTTGAGGAAAATGTCGATGTATTCGCCCTGGTCCATCAGAGTGGCGATGTGCAGGCCCTCGTTTTCGGCCTCCAGCTCCTGGGCGGCGGCGTTGCACACGTCAGAGACGGCGTTGGTACCGGCGGTGCTGTTCTTATAGACGGACAACACCACGGCGTCCTCGCCGTTGACCCTGGTGTAGCTCTCCCCGGCGTTGTCGATGATGGTGATGTCCGCCACGTCGGACAGGCGCACGTCGCCCACTCCATCCAGATTGCACAGCAGCAGGTCCTCGATTTCCTCCAGAGAGGTCAGACCGTCGCCGATTTTCAGCATCCACTGGTTGTCGTCCTCGTCGTCCACATACCCGGCGGGCATGGCGAAGTCCTGAGCGTAGATGATGGAGGACAAGGTGCTGGCCTCCAGCAGAGAGTCGATGTTGGCGCTCTCCAAAGCGGTCTCCCGGGCCTCCTCAAAGGACTCCATGGCTTCGTCCAACTGCTCCTGGCCGCTCTCGATGGTGCTCTGGGCGGAGGCCAGCTGTGCGCTGGCGCTGCCGAAGCCCGCCGCCGCCAAAATCTTGCTGGCCTCCACGGTGGAGTAGCTGGCAAGGGCCTCGGAGACGGCGTCGCTGACCGAATCGCACACTGCCTGGGCCGTGGCGATGCTCACAGTCAGGTTTTGCAGCTCGGCCTCGATGTTGGGGATGCGGGTGTTCACAATTTCATCCAGCTGGCTCAGGTTCTCCGTAGTCAGCTGAGCGGCCACCTCGGTCTGGCCCTGTTCTTCCAGCAGGGCCACCGCCGCCGCCAGCTTGGTGGAGTCGCTGAGGGCTTCCTCCACGGAGCTGGGCAACTGAGCCGCCAGAGCGTCCACCTGCTCCTGGGCGGCCTGTTCCGCCGCCAGCTCACAGGCGGCCCGCGTCGCGCTGGCAACGGTGTCGCCCATGTCGTCCAGGATCTCGTCCACGTTGTCCGCCGTAACGGTGGTGGTCGTCGTCGTTGTCGTCTCCGACGAATCGCCGCTGCTGTCGCCGCTGTCCAGCGCGTCCTGCGCGTCCACCAGATTCTGCACGGCGGCGATCAGCACCTGCTCATAGACCTCGTCGTAAATGGCGTTGTACGTGTCCTCCCCGGAGACCGCCTCCTGCAAAGCGGCAAAGAGGGCGTCCATCTGCTCGTAAGAGTCTGTGATACCCGCGTCCTCATAGGCTTGCAGCTCCATTTGCAGGGCAGTCTGCTTCGCCTGCTCGCTGGCCAGCTCCGCCTCGTAAGCGGCCTGGGTCGCCAGGGCGGTGTTCAGGCCCAGGGTGGCCTCACCCAACTGGTCGGCGGTGTCGCTCTCCTGGCTCTCCAGCTGGTTGGTGCCGTCCTCTACCTCCGCTTTCGCGTCGTCCAGCTCCGCCTGAGCGTCCTCGATCTCCTCCAGGGCCTCGGCCAGCTGCTCGTCCACTTCGGCCAGCAGCTTGTTGTTGACCGCGTCGATCTTGTCCTGGTTCAGCCGGACCTCCACTGTCTGGTCCACCAGACCCATGGCCGTGACGGTGGAGACGCCCTCCTGCCGCTCGTAGTAGGGCACCACTGTCTCGTCCACAAAGTCAGACAGCTCGTAGATGTCCATACCGTCAACGCTGACAGAGACATACTGGGTAGCCATCATGTCCATGGAAATTTCCATCACGTTGGGGCTGCCGCACTCATCGGGCAGCGTGGTGGACTGGATGGCTTCGTTGACCTTGACCATGGCGGAATCCATGTCCGTGTCGTCCGCAAACTCCAGCATGACCATGGAGTAGTTTTCCGCGCTGCTGCTGGTGACGTTCTCCACGTTGCTGACCGTCCCCAGGTTGCCCTCCAGCGGCTCCGTCACGTTGCTCTCCACCTTCTCCGGGCTGGCGCCGGGATAGGTGGTGATGACGATCATGTAGGGCATACTCATCTCCGGCAGCAGGTCGGTGGTCATGCGGGTCAGGCTGACCGCCGCCAGCGTCAGAGCCAGGATCACCGCCACCAGGACGGTGAATGGTTTTTTGACACATTGTTTGATCATGATAAACGCTCCAAACCAAAAAAGAGTCTATTCCTCATTCCAGAGTATCATACCACATCCGGCGGGAAAAGTCTGCCCAAATTTGGTGGAGGAAACAGTTTCTTTTTGCAACAGTTGCACAGTTGACTTCTTCGCCTCTTCTCTTTATAATTAGAGTGTACTGTTAGCGTATAAGGGAGGGGCATACTGCTATGGAACCGACGCAAATTCACCTGAGATTTTACCAGAGCCTTGAACGCCTGCGCAAATTGAAACGGGGCTTCGCGGAGCGGCCCATGAAATTCCCGGAGTTCCTGCTGCTGGCCACCATCCGCGAGTACCGTAAAAAGCACCCGGAGGTGCAGGGCATCTACGTCTCCGCCCTGGCGGACCATATGGGACTGACTGTCCCCACCGTCTCCAAGCAGCTGCGCACCCTGGAACAGCAGGGGTGGTTGGTGCGGACGGTGGACCAGCAGAACCGCCGCAACACCTTCGTCTCCCTTTCGCCCTTGGGTCAGCAGGTGCTGGCAGAGGAGGAAACCTTTTACCTGGAGGTCAGCAATCAGGTCTTCCAGCAGATGGGGGAGGAGCGCTGCCTGTCCATCATCGATGGCATCTCCGATATGCTGGACCTGCTGGAGGAGACCATCCACCAGCAGCAGGCGACAGAATTGACATAATAATCAAAACAATCAAAACCGCCGCAGGAACCTGTCACAATGGCTCCTGCGGCGGCTCTTTCGCCGTTTTGCAGATGTATCATATCCAATGTTTCTCCTACGCCACGGAGGTCGTCTCCGTCAGCGGCCGGACCACCAGTTTGTTGCCGGACCAGCAGACCAACTCCACCCGCGTCCCCGCAGGGATGGGCTGCTCCCCTTCCGCAACGCACCGGTATTCCAACAAATTTCTGCACCGAACCACGCCCACCGGCTGGTCCTCCAAAATGCCCACCGTCATGACAGCTTCTCTGGCGCCAAACGAGATGTCCCCGTTGCCGCAAAAGCCGTCGTTCTTCTGCGACACGAGCTGCCAGATCAGGCTTAGCGACCACGCCACCAGAAGGACGATCACCACGACTGTGATCAAATGTAGCCGCTCAGCGATTGCCTGGCCGATGCGGACGACCAACTGATAGATGGTCAGGATCAGCTGCCCCACACAATAGAGCAGCCACAGGACACTGCCTGTCAGAACAGTTCCCAGGACAGCGCCGCCGTTTCTCAGCGAGAGCTGCTGCCAGTGGGTAGAGATCAGGGCCGTGGCAAGCAGTGCAAAGACAGTCACCACGAAAAACAACATGGCTCAATCGCCCCTTTCGCCGCGCATCCTGCGCGCCATTGGTTGTTGCTGCGGTCATCGTCTGTTGCATTGGCCCCACCTCCCTTGTTGAAAGGCCAGAAAGAAAAGAAAAAGAAACTTTACAAAAGTAGTATAATGGATTTTCCAGGCCCTGTCAAGGGCTTTTTGGGTTTTTATAAAAATTTTTGAAAGAACCTGTAAAGTCCTGCCGGTATTTGCCGCTCACGTCTGCGCAGATACAAAAACACCGGCCCGATTCCGTATCAGGCCGGTGTTCGCGTTTGATGTGTCTGGGTGTTGTTAAAGCACCGAGTAGCCGTGTTCGTTGACGATGGCGTCCACGGGGATGTTCTGGGCGCAGTAGGGGCAGTTGCTGAAGTCATAGGAGCGGTAGTCGGGCAGGTCGGCCAGGGTAAAGACCGAGTCCACGGGGACACCGTTCTGGCTGGAAATTTTGGAGAAGATGGCGGAGACGCCGCGGGGGATGCCGCCGTAGAACTTGACGGTCTCGATGCCCTTATGGACGGTGTAGCCGGTGGAGGCGGAGGACACCAGGATGATGCAGTCCCGGTCCTTGACCAGCGGCTTGATGTTGTCCCGCAGCAGCCAGCGGCCACTGTTGCCGCTCTGCTCCGGCGTGATGACGGCGACCTCCTTCTTGGCGTGGCTGCCACGGCCAATGTGGGAGTCCACCAGCTGCCGGGCCAGCAGGGTGCCGATGACCTTGGTGTCGTCCAGGCAGAAAATGGTGTCCACGGGGATGATGTTCTTGTACTTCCGGGAGAGGACCTCCGCCACGGCCTTGGCCTCCCGGTAAATCATCAGCTGGTTGGTCATGTCGATATAGTAGTTGATGTGGGAGTGGTTGGTAACAAAGTGGCCGGGGATCACTTTCAGCTGGATGTTGGTATTTTTGTTCTTGGTGTAAATCGAAATAGCGTCTTTCAGGGCCATATTGCACACCTCCGTCTTTAAGATGCTAGTATTATATAACGATTTCGCCCAATAATCAAGCACTTTTGCAAAAAATAAAGGGCAAGGTCCTGAATATTTTGTGAACATTGTGCAGGAGAGGACTGCGCCCGCCCCTTTTCCATGAAAACGCAGCGGTGAAACAGTGCCGAATTTTTTTCGATTCCCCTCTTGACACGCTCTCCATTCGGTGCTATAATCCTCTTTGTTGGTCGAACATATGTTCTATATTTCAGTTCCCGCTGTTGGCCCACCTTTTTCTTTAGAGCTTTTATCACCAAACGGTGCTATTTAACGCAAAAAGAACGGGCCAGCTGTCTGTCCCGTTCTTGGTGGGAGATTGTGGATTCGAACCACAGTAGGCTTTCGCCAACAGATTTACAGTCTGCCCCCTTTAGCCACTTGGGTAATCTCCCTTATGAAATTGGAGCTGGTGGACGGACTTGAACCCCCGACCTGCTGATTACAAATCAGCTGCTCTACCAACTGAGCTACACCAGCGGATTCTGTCCGGTTGCCTGTCTCGTTTCAGCTTGCTTATCATACCAGATGAAACGATGATTGTCAAGCAGTTTTTTTGCTTTTTTCAAAAATTTCGAGGAGGAACCATAAAATGAGAAAAAACCGACCCGTGTACCGCCTGGGGCAGGCTCAGCGCCGCCAGATCGCCGCCTGTCTCAGCCTCATCGACCAATACCACGCCGGGTGCCTGTCCAGCGGCAGGCAGCGGGCGCTGGCCCAGATGCTGGAGCGGGAGCTGACCGGGCGGCAGCTGGATTATTTGCGGTACTACTACACCAACGCCATGACCCACGGCCAGATCGCCCGGCTGCTGGGGCGCGATCCCTCCACGGTGTCCCGGGGCATCCTCCGGGCGGAGGCCAAGTTCCTCCAGGTGATGGAGCGGTGTCGCCCCTTTTGGGGGGAGGATTTTTTGGAGTAATAACGTCACAGCACCACCGGCCCGGTGGTCCAGCCGGACCCGGCGGCGCTGTGCTCCAGCCCCGGCAGACACAGCCGCCACAGGTCGGCTCCCCGCTGCTCCAGGGCAAAGAGCCGCTGTCCCGCCCCGTCCAGCCGCCGGGCGGCGGCGGGTTTGGTGACGATGGGGACGGGGCAATTTTTCTTTGCGGTGTGCAAAACCTCCCGCCCCCGGTCGTTCAGGCCCAGCACCCGCACATAGGGCAGCCGTTCCGGGCGGTCCCGGTTGGTCATGCCCAAAAAGGCCCACAGCGCCAGCCGCCGGATGCGGGCGTGGGCGTAGCGCTTGGTCTTTGCCAGGGTATAAAATTCCTCCAGCGAAGTGGCCTGCTGCGCCGCCCGGTAGAGCCGGTGCTCCAGCCCCTCGGAGCAGTCGGTCAGAGCGGCAAAGTCCTCCGGCTTCATCATCCGCAGTCGATACAGCACCGCCCGCTGGCAGTGCTCCAGAGACGCAGGGGTCAGCCCTGCCTCCCACTCCCGCCAGAGGACGGGCCGGGCCGGTTCGGGGAGGGCGTCCAGCGCCTGTTCCACCTCCCCCGCCAGCAGCAGCCGCCGGAGGGCAGAGGCAGAGGTGTACCCTTCCCGGCTTTCCGTGGCATCGTGGCCGGGGCCGACGCGGGGGACGGCCACCGCCGTCATGTCCGCGCCCAGCCGCCCGATGGCGTCCAGATAGGACACCCCCAGCAGGTCGTTGGGACCGGTGAGGATGCTGGCCTCCTCCTCCCCCAGCAGGGCGGCGGCAGCTTTTTGCCGGGCAGCGGCGTAGGAGAGACCCCCGGCCAGCTCTTGCCGCAGCAGCACCTGACAGTCCTCCCGCCGGAGGCACTCCGCCGCCCGCTTGAGGGCGGTCACGTCGCCGCTCTCGCTGCCGAACACCAGCATATCCGCCCCCAGCGCCGCCAGCACCGACACGCCGCCCCAGGCAAAGCCCTCCGCCGAGGAAATGGCCCAGGGCAGAGGCAGCTCCGCCACCAGATCCGCCCCGCAGCGCAGTGCCATCTCCGCCCTGGCCCAGGGGGACAGGGCCGCTGGACCGCCCCGCTGGGTATAGTGGCCGCTGAGGGCCACCACCACTGGGGCCTCTGGCGCGATTTGCTTCGCCTGGGCCAGCAGGTGGGCGTGGCCCCGGTGGAAGGGGTCAAATTCCGCGACAATGCCAATGCAGGCCATAGGGCTCTCCTTTCTCCGCCGTCTCACAGGGGCTTGGCGGATTTCCGCTCGTTGCAGTCCTGTTGCAGTTCTGGTGATTTTATAACAATGCACAAAAAACCTCTCAAATTTTTTATGCAAAAGTGCTTGTGAGAACCGCCCGGCTGTTGTATAATATCATATTAGATATAGTATACCTGTTTTCCCCCGCCGGGGCAAGGGTTGCTGTAAGTTTGCCGCCTGGAAACAGTCGGACGGCGTAAGAACCAAAGGAGAGATGTACATTATGAATATTCTGGTTATCAACGCAGGCAGTTCCTCCCTGAAATATCAGCTGCTGGACCCGGAGACCGGCGTCCTGCTGGCCAAGGGCCTGTGCGAGCGCATCGGCATCGACGGTCTGTTCACCTACAAGCCCCAGGTAGAGGGCAAAAAGGCCCTTTCCGCCGTGTCCGTCCCCATGCCCACCCACTCCGAGGCGATCCAGGCAGTGCTGAACGCCCTGGTGGACAGCGAGAATGGCGTGCTGTCCTCCATGAGCGAAATCGACGCGGTGGGCCACCGTGTCGTCCACGGCGGCGAAGCCTTCGCCTCCTCCGTGCTGCTGACCGACGAGGTCATGAAGGCCATCGAGGAGTGCAACCCCCTGGCCCCCCTGCACAATCCCGCCAACCTGATCGGCATCAACGCCTGCGCCGCCGTCCTGGGCGACAAGGTCCCCCAGGTGGCCGTGTTCGACACCTCCTTCCACCAGACCATGGAGCCGGTGGCCTACACCTACGCCATCCCCTATGAGTATTACGAGAAGGACAAGGTCCGTCGCTACGGCTTCCACGGCACCTCTCACCGGTTCGTCTCCGCCCGCGCCGCCGCCATGCTGGGCAAGCCCATCGAAGAGCTGAAGATCATCACCTGTCACCTGGGCAACGGCTCCTCCATCGCCGCCGTCAAGAACGGCAAGTGCGTGGACACCACCATGGGCCTGACCCCCCTGGCCGGCCTGCCCATGGGCACCCGCTCCGGCGATATGGACGCCGGCGTCATGGAGTTCTTGATGAACAAGTACGGCTACTCTATGACCGAGATGATGAACATCCTCAACAAGAAGTCCGGCGTGTTGGGCATCTCCGGCGTGTCCTCCGACTTCCGTGACCTGGACGCCGCCGCCGCTGAGGGCAACCAGCGGGCGAAGCTGGCTGTTGACGTGTTCACCTACAGCGTCAAGAAGTACATCGGCTCCTACGCCGCCGCCATGGGCGGGGTGGACGCCATCGTGTTTACCGCCGGTGTGGGCGAGAACAGCCCCGCTCTGCGCGTCGCCATGACCTCCGGTCTGGAGTACATGGGCGTGGCCCCGCTGAACGCCGAGGCCAACCAGAAGCGCGGCGACGAGGTGGACATCTCCGGCGAAGGCTCCAAGGTGAAGGTGCTGGTCATCCCCACCAACGAGGAGCTGATGATCGCTATGGATACCGCCGAGATCGTCAAGGCGCTGTAAGTTGTCGGAGCAAACTCCATAGAAACGCTTTTGCCCCCTTCCGCCGCTGGCGGGAGGGGGCTTTTGTCTGTAAAAAACGGTTCGATTTCGCATTTTTAAGGCAATTTTCATCTGTTTCCCGTTATTTCTTCAGGAAGCGCTGTTAGAATGGGTTTTATTCACATCGAAACGAGGTCTCCCCATGAAACAGCTCCTTCTGCGCCGTCCGCTGCTGCTGACCGCCCTGTACATCCCCGTTTACCTGCTCTGGTTCTCCTGGCTCCAGCAGCGCAGGGTCAGCCACTTTTGGGTGTCCGCCCGGCTGGACGACTACATCCCCTTCTGCTCTGTGTTCGTCATTCCATACCTGCTGTGGTTCCTGTTTGTGGCGGGGACGGTGTTGTATCTCCGCCGCTGGCCGGGGGAGTGCCTGCGGCTGTGCGTGTATCTCTGCGTCGGGATGACGATTTGCCTGACCATTTATACCCTGTTCCCCAACGGGCAGCTGCTCCGCCCGGCGGTCATGCCGGACGACAGCCTGTGTACCCGGCTGGTGTTCCTGGTCTATGAGCTGGACCCGGCGGTGAACTCCTGCCCCAGCATCCACGTCTACAACACGTTGGGGGTCTGGAACGCCATTGCCCGCGCTCCCACCCTACGGGGCAGGCCGCCGGTGCAGGGCTGCGCGGGGCGCTGTCGGTGGCAATTATCCTCTCCACCCTGTTTTTGAAGCAACATTCGGTGGTGGATGTGGCCGCCGCGCTGCTACTGGCCGTGGGGATAGAGCGGGCAGTCTATGGTGGCTTGCGCCTGCCCCGCCGGGCGAAGGCGGCGCAGATCAGCGGTTAATCGCTGAGTTTCCCCCGCTCCCGCAGAATTTCCTCCACCAGGGCGACGCACTCGTATACCATGCCGTCGCAGTGGGCCTTTTTGTTGGTGTTGCCCTTGTCCCGGTCGATTTTCAGCAGCTGGGCGCACTCGACGCAGTTTTCGTGGTTGGCCCGGAGCCGCCGGAAGTAGGCCCCGATGGTTTTGCCGTCCTCCACTCCGTAGAGGCCCAGCGCCATCAGGCCGCCGGTGATGGCGCCGCAGACGCTGCCGCACTTCATGCCGGAGCCGAAGTTGGAGGAAAGTTTCAGCGCCAGCTCCCGGTCCAGCCCCGCCTCCTCCGCGAAGGGCATCAGCACCGACTGGGCGCAGTTGTAGTGGGGGGAGACGGTCTCCCGGAGGGCTTTGGCCCGTTCGTAATAAATGCTCATGGTTGGTTTCTCCTTTTTTGGTGGGATTGTCTCACTTTTGTGTGTTTCTATTGTATCAGCTTCCCCGGTTTCTGTCCACAGGCCGGGGGAGTGTTTTTTGGTGTTGTGCAAAAAAGAGAAAGGAACCACATTGCTGTGATTCCCTTCCCTTACGGTCTGGTTCTTTGGCGGGTGTGCCTGTCCCCGCATCTCTTGCTAACCCCCACGAGGAGGTGTGTGGCGACACTAAAATCTCCACCTCAAAGAGCCAATTTATCGTATGTATATTATAGCATCTTTATTCTGCGCTGTAAAGGATTTTTTTGTTCCGCAAATACTTTTGATAGGTCTTTTCGTTTATTTTCAAAAAAGTGATAACGGAGTTCTTTTTATATGGGTCATCATCAATAACAGCCAGTTTTAAAACCAGGCGAAAATGTTCCTCCCCATCCGAGAACTCCCGCAAAATGACCGCAGTGTTTGGTGCGCGGTCTTGCAAAATATATCCTGGATGTTTAAGCATATCTGCCATATATCCCGAATACCGCTCAAAATCATTCGGATGCCGCTCTTTGATGTGTACAATCCGCTCGTCTGTGATAATGACCTCGCTCGACCTGATTTTGTCGGACACCACACGATATTTTTCCTTATCAATTTCCCCTATTACATACACCAGGCAGTTCCTCTGTTTTCTCTCAAGGTGAAGGACCGCCAGCAAGCGGCCCCTTTTTAGCGGGCTGTTTGGCAGGCGTCCCGTGGCTCCTGCATCTCTCGGGTCTCCCCTGTCGGTACCAGCGGCGTGTGGTTGGGACGAAATCTACCACCTCAAACAGCCTTTGCTATGGGAACATTATACCAGCGTTTCCCTTCTTTTGCAACCGCCTACGTCCATAACTCTCCCGTCAAACGCCCCCCCACACAATTTTAATCCAACTTTAAGGACAACCCCGCCCAAATCTGCTATACTATGCTTGTAATACTATCCCCCGGACAGGAGCGCCCTATGAGAATCACCGCAGAAAAATTAGAACGCCTGCAAGCTCTGACCGGTCTGCCTCAGGAGCAGGCAGACAAGGCGCTGAAAGCCGCCGACGGCGACCTGCTGGAGAGCCTGCTGCTGCTGGAGCGGGCAGGGCTGATCGCGGACGCCGGGGTGGGACGCTGGTCCACCGGCGGGGCCGAGACCCGCCTGACCGCTCGCCCGGCCCGGAGCGCCGACCCACAGCCTGACCCCACCGTGAAGACAGAGGACGTACTGCGCCGGTGCTGGCACTGGCTGGTCTACAACCGGCTGGAGGTCTACCAAAAATACGACCCCTCCCGGCAAATTCGCTGCCCCATCGGGGTACTGTTTGGGCTGCTGGCCGTGGCGTGGTATGTGGTGGCGGCGGCGCTGCTCATCGCCCTGTGCATGGGCTGGCGGTTCCGCCTGGCGGGACCGCAATTTGACAAGCGTAATTAACCAGGAGGAACCCCTATGGCGGACCATATTTTGATTATCGAGGACGAGGAAAAGCTGGCCCGGATGCTGGAGCTGGAGCTGACCTACGAGGGCTACAGCGTCCAAAAGTCGTTCGACGGCCGGGACGGGCTGAACAAGGC
>MSHH01000086.1:0-27569 GCA_001941075.1 Oscillospiraceae bacterium Zagget6
AGTCCAATGATGATAATATCCTCCAGCTTATGGCGTATGTTTCCCCGGATTGTTCGCCGCGGATCTTCCACTTTCGCTAGTCTGGTGCGCAATTCTTCTATCTTCATACGCCTATCTTACCACATCTCTTTAGAAGCTTAAATGCTTTTGCCCTGCCCCCAGCAACCCATTCGTGCCGGAGATCATATCGAAGGAGTCCCCTGACTCCATCTTCCGGGTGTGATGAACGATCATAAAGCAGATGTTAAGCCGGTCACTGAACTCTTTCAGGCTGGACACGATAGCATAATCCAGCGCATAGCTGTAGGATTCACTGGTCGCCTCCCGGATCTTTTGCAGGGTATCCACGATGATAAGCCGAGTATCGGGATGCTGCCGGGTGAAGTCCTCGATCTGCTGCCCCAGACCGCCGTTCAGCGTCTCAGCTCGGATGGAGAGGTAGAAATCGTCTGTGCTCTCCACATCAAACATCTTGGACAGACGGCTTTGTAGCCGGGCGTAGTTGTCCTCCAGCGCCAGATACAGGACAACGCCCTTCCTGACACGGTAATTCCACAGCGGCAGTCCTGTTGCCACATGAAAGGCGAGTTGCGCCATAAAAAAAGACTTACCTATCTTCGGCGCTCCGACAAACAGGTAAGTTCCGCTGTAAAGTAGTCCGTCGATCACCGGCTCCCTGGGCGGGAACGCCGTGTCGAACAGCTCTGTCATAGTCACTGTCTCCAGTGCAGGCGGTGATGCCGTGGGTGGTTGATTCTGCGATCCTCTGTTCAATCCGCTTGACCTCCTCTCGGTGCGTTTCAACAAATTCGGTGCGTTCGTACTCTGTGCCGGTCAGCAGGATGTCGTCCAGCACATATCGGACGTAATCCAATCTCTGACAGGCTTCGACAAAGCGCCTGTTCGGTTCTTCCTCTGGCGTTTGGGGCCGGTATTCCGTTTTCCAGTCCTCCAGCAGATGAAGATAATTGCAGTAGACCTGGAAACATCTGTCCTCGTCCTGTCGGGCCTGCTGCGCTGGGGACAGCCTTGGCCTGACAGGGGCGGCCCTGACCCGTGCAGTTCTGCTCCCGTTCACGTCATAGGGGATGCCGAAGTCAGTCGCCAGCTTGACTGCGGCACCCTTGCTGTTCATATCGAACAGCTTCGCTGTGAAGTCAATGACATCTCCATCGGCCTGACAGCCAAAGCAATGAAAGCGACGGTCAACCTTCATGCTGGGCGTTCTGTCATCGTGAAACGGGCAGACACACATCCTGTTCCGATTCACCCGTATTCCATAAATCTCCGCAGCCTGCCGGGTGGTCACAGACTGCTTGACCGCTTCAAACACGTTCATACCTGTAAACTCCTCCTTTCCTGGTATGTACATCGGCATTTGGGCAACAAAAAGGCACCTGACTTTCATCAGATGCCGCTGTTCATATATCAATTTTTCCGTTGTGAGAGCATATACTAACCTTGTGATTATGACTGCAAACGCACAGAAAATGTATTGACTCTCGCTGTTGCAGGTGCTATAATAATCACAGTGATCAGGTTGCAGAAACTTGCGATGCCTGCGACCGGGAGGAGGACCTGCGGGCCCTCCTTCTTTTTTGGGGAGATGCGAAAGATGCCGAAGCAAGTCAAACCATTTTTGAATTATTCTCAGCAGATTTCCAAGCTGACAAACGAGAAGAAGCTGTTAGTTGAGGATACTGCCTCTGCACAGGAGGCACTTACTAACATCAGCTACTATGCCTTAATCGGCGGATATAAACAGTTGTTTTATAATCCCATGACCCGCCAGTATCGGCCAGGCACTACCTTTGAAGATATTCTCCAACTTTACTATTTTGATGAGTCCCTTCGAACGTTGTTCTTCAAATATCTCTGCCACATTGAGCAGAAAATGCGTTCTCTGGTCTCTTACCATTTTTCACAGGCATACTCTCATTTGGAGAAGGGTTATCTGAACCTGGATAATTACAACAATTCCAGGAAAAACAAAGCTGGGATAGATCGTCTGATTCAAATGCTTACGATTGAGGCCCGTACCAATACCAATCACCCCTATGTTGTTTACCAGCGAGTTACCTACGGGAATGTCCCCCTGTGGGTCATTATGAACACGCTGACTTTCGGACAGATTTCAAAAATGTATTCCTTCCTCAAGACAAGCGAACAGGCCAAAATCAGCGTTAATTTTAACGGCGTGAACGAAAGAGAGTTAGGCCAATACCTGAAAGCTCTTACTTATTTTCGTAACATCTGCGCACACAATGAGCGCCTTTTCTCTTTCCGTTGCCGTGTAGCTGTTCCTGATACGATCCTGCATCACAAGCTGGGAATTCCGAAAAAAGGAGAGCATTATACTCTCGGCAAATCGGATTTATTTTCTGTCGTTATAGCTTTCCGGTATCTACTCCCCAAAAAGGAATTTTTGGAATTTAAGAATCAGATCACGACCCTGATTCGAAATGTGCTGAATCACTCGCATACATTGACAGAGGAAAAGCTCTTGCAGGCTATGGGCTTTCCTCAGAATTGGAAATCTATCACGAGATACAAGCCTTAATTATAAATGCCCAGGATGATCGCAACATCCTGGGCGTTTGCTACTTTGTCACGGCAATTCTCTGCCTTTAGCTTTGTGTTGACTTTGCTCCGGCATCACCACCTTCTCCGCCTGCCGACGAACGGTATCCAAATCTTTAACCTCTTTCCGATACTGCTTCAACTTTTCATATTCAGCGTCATGCTCGGTGGTCAGCGTTGCAAGTTCAGCTTGCCATGCCCTGATGCTGTCCGGCAAGGTGGACACATCAACCTCCTTGGTGTGGAGGAACTTATTCGCCGCCTGCCAGAGCGCCAGGTCTGCATGGTGGCTTTCCTCAAATTCCTCCCGCTTCTTTTTGAAGCGGATGCCATTGCGCTCCTTGCGAACAGGCTCGGTTCTGAGGTACTGCTTGCCGTTTTCAATGAGCTTTTGCAGCTCCCGCATACGGCGCTCTTTGCCTTTCACGATGCCATGAGATGCGTCTACCTTTTCCCGCAAGCCGACAAGGGCGGTCTGCAAATCAGCCAAGGTGTAGATGTCCTTGGCGTTCAGCTTGCGTATTGTCTCCATCATGTCGTTACCGATCTCTACGGTGTGCTGGAATTGGAAGTGCTTGGAGTATTTCTGTACCCGCTGGCTCTCCTGCTCCATATACTGCAATAACAGGTCGCCCAGCAGAGGAGAACGGGCTTCCTCTGCAAACTGTTCCAGCTTGCCGGACAGTTCAGACAGCCACTCCTTCAAGCCATTGATTCTGTTCCTGATCTCCTTAATGATTCGGTTAGCCGCCCTGATTCTCCGATTGATGTCCCCTCGCTCGGTGGGGATACCCTTTTTCTCCATCGCACAGGCAGCCACACCCATGTGAATCGTGGGCAGTTCCTCCAGTCCACGCTCGGCGTTGCTCCGGTGGTCGATGCGTTCCGGCGCATGATTGGCCTCCAGAAAACGGTTGACTGTCTCCGCCCAGGATGCTCGCCAACGGTCTGCGTTCTCATGGCTGTTCCAGTCAACGGTGTCCACCTTCCGGGACTTCCACCGTCCGTTGGGGAGCCGGATGCGTTCTCCCTTTTCGTCCAGTTCAAATTCCTGATGACTCTTGGGGAGCCACTTCCTGTTCTCATCCAGTGCCCGCATGGTCAGCATGATGTGGCAATGGGGGTTGCCGTCGTGCTTGTCATGAATGGAAAAATCCACGCACATACCAGCGTCCACAAACTGCTGGCAATAGGCGTGGATAATTTTCTTGTGTTCTTCCAGCGGCAGCTCCTGGGGGAGCGCCACCTCGATTTCTCTGGCGAGCTGGGCGTCGGCCCGCTTCTCGTTCATCTCCACGGAGTTCCAGAGCGTTTGCCGGTCAGAGAAGGAGGCCGGTGCATTGTCGGGCAGCATAATCTCGGAATAGGCGATACCCTTTTTCCGGTCATAGTTGGCAGGCCGTCCACTCCATTCATTGACTAGGTTCGTCCCGCTGCGGTAGGCGGCAGCGGCAACAGCGCTCCGCCCGTCGCTACGGCTGATGATCTGGATGGAGCAATGATAGATTGCTATCGTCACCACCTCCATTCCACGGCGAAGCTGCCTAGCAGAGAAAGAATCAGGAATATCTCCTCTAAATGAGGGGGAGGGGGTGAGAAGGGATAGCTGGCTTGGCCAGCGCAAGGGAGGAGCATCCTCTCTTGATGCACCGAAGGTGCCAGCGCTCCGCAAGAGAAGGGGCAGCCTTCCCCTGAACGGTAGGAGTCTCCGAAGGACGCACCGTCACGCCCAGTGACGTATAAGTGCGCCTTTGGTCTTATATCAGTGTTCGCTTGAATTTGGATCGGTGTCAGTTTCGCCATGGCTCGTCCCTCGCTTTCGCAAAAATTCCTGTGCTTCCTGGCTGGTGGCGGCGGTTTCGATGAAGGCTGCGGTCTCCTGCTCGGACATGGTTTTCAGTTCAGGCACGAAGTGTTCCAGCAACCCGGCCTCCCGGCAGAGCCGCCGTGTTCGCAGCTTGCGCTCCTCCTTGGCATAGGCGTTGGTGTAGAGCTTCTCCTGGTTTTGTAGCTGTCGGATTTGCTTTCCGGCGTACTCCATTGCGGCCTGTAGTTCCTCTCTGGTCTGTGGTTCCTTTCTGCGTCCCATAGCAACATCTCCTTTCTGTGTGGTGAAAATGGGCATGAGAAAAGGCCCCAACCGATTTCAAATCAGTTGAGGCCTATTTGTGCCACCATTATGTAGTTGTAGATATTGCAGAGGAAACCACTTTATCAACTGGACGGATTCAGTTGAACTAGCCTACGATAGTCTTCAGCCTTTAGGTGGAAATGGATCATGTCCATGCGAATCTTTACTCCTAATCCGCCCATTAGTCCCATGAATAACCAATTCAGACTCTTGATTTCGTGAAATTTTTCGTGCTATCTTTATGGCCTGCATCTGGCTTTGAGTCACTGCCGTTGCACGAGTATTTCCTTCCCCTTTGACCTGCCAGCCACCATCTGGATGAGGAAGCACATGTTGATTTTTGCCTTTTGACATAATAACCATCCTTTCTAGAAAAGGATGAAACCGCCAACATCCTTTATGAGCACTAGCGCTACACTATTATTTGCGCCTGACAGGAATGCAGAATGCCTTCTTGCCATACTGGCTGGCGTATATACGTCTGCCATTCTTGAGCGTGATGAACGCAGTGAAGATGTAAACCACATCACTCTTGCGATCTTTTGCCATATGCAAGGCACCTCCTTCAAACAAGATTTTTTCGGAGCAAATCCGAAAATCGCTTGAAAAAGGTAAACTCAGCCTGTATACTTTTCATGGGTAATGGAGAAGTATAGGCGGTTTGGACTGTGTTTACTTTTTCATTTGAACTCGCTCAAGCTCCAACTTGGGCGAGTTTTTTATGTCAAACAGCTTGCGCTGAAAGACATCTACCTAAGTTCAGTTGCCGCTGCAAGATTAAACAGCATTGCATTTTCTTCTTTAAGAAGAATCCCCTCTGTCTTATATCCGCTTTTCGATAAATCCCAAGACATCATAGCCTGAATGGTATTGAGTAAGTCACGTCCATTCCAGCGCACCGAAATCACTTTCGAATTATTTCCCCGATAGAACGCCACAGCATTGGGAAAATCTACGCTGCAAACCTTGAGCGCAATTTGCTTTGAGCCTTCATCTATCAGGAGAACAACATGCCTCGGATAGCCAAGCTTCATAACAACTGACTTGTTGAATGTCACCCCGTTGTTTGTGACAGAAACATATGGAACACCTTCATTAAAATTGAAGGGTTTGAATCCGTCTAGTGCTGACATAATTTCACCTCCAACGCATAACATTGTATCACAATTCATCCAGCAATGCAACAGTACTCGTCGTTTTTTGCTTTAAATTTGTTTTTCTCTTGCGTGAAAACATTTAGCTGTTTCTTGCCCCTCCCGCATACAAGTCCTGTGTCTGGTGCAAGATGCTTTCTAGCTCTTTGCCTTGAAGATTTTATCCATCATCTCGTTCATCGAATTTGTTTTGACAGCCTCGGCGGTATCGGCCTCGACAAAGTGCGCCGTATCACTTTCAAGGATTTCATGCTTCAAGGTTTCGTCAAACCCCAAAATGTAATTAGTGGCAATCAGATAAATAATTCTGGTCGGTGCCATGCCGTAAACCTGTTCCCGGAGAATGTGACGAATACGATCTCCATCATTCGGATAAATCTCCTTCATCTTTTCGCTGCGGAACAACCGTTTCACGATCTCCGTGATGTAAAGGCCGGACTTCATATAGAGGTCAGCAAAGGTCTTGGTTGGGTCATCGAAGCAGCCCGGATTGTTGGCCTCCAGATCGTCCACCATCTTTGCCACAACCCACTTGGGCGTGAAAATCTGATTGGTTTTCTGCGGCGGGATGTAGTCGAAGATGTCCTCGTCGTGAGTCTCGTCGAAATAATTCGCAAGCTCCTGTTTCTTGTTCCAGAATTCTTCCACGGAGTCATCGAACACAACTTCATCAAAAAGCTGACCGTCGAAGTGCTGCGTCTCCCCGGTTTCCGGGTCTTGGTAATCGCCGCCGTCCCGCAGGAAACGGAACTCGTCCTCGGTAATGCCGGTCACTTCCAGAAACACATCGTCCTCGGTGTAATCGTCAAAGTTGGCAAGGGTCAGATGTCCGTCGCCATAGGCCATGATAAAGCTGGGGATGGTGCGGGAGAAGCCACGCAGGTGAGCCCGAATGTCGTCCTCGATGGTTCGCTTTTCCTGCTCGGCCTTGTGCCGTTCCAGATTTTCCACGATCTCCTGGGGCTTTTCCTGTACCGTCTGGTCAACGGCCTGCTGCGCCGATTCCACGAAGGTTCTCATAGCGTCCTCAACAGTGGCCTTGTAATCCGTCTCGGCAGCGGCAACCTGTTCCTCAGTTGTGGCTTCACGACGACGGCGATCCAGTTCGGTCTTGGCAATCTGTGTCTGCTGGGCAAAGTCGCCTTTAATGGTCGCAAACCGCCGGTCAATATCCTGCTCGACCTGCCGTTCCATCCGAGACTGTGTGCCTTTCTTGACAGAGTAGCCATCCATGATCGGAGCCATGACATCCCGCTTCACCGTCTCCTTGACTGCATCCACAAGATGGTCAACATTCTGTGTGAGCTGGTCAACCGTGCTGCTTTCCCGTACCATGTCCACGGACGGGGCAAGCGCCGCTCCCATGTCCTCATACAGCTTATCGCCAAAGATGTCCTGGGTTCTCCCGATGACGATCTCCCTCGGAATATCCACCTCGCCGGTTTCATCCACCGGAACATCCCCGATGTGGCCAAGGGCGTCGTTGTTCTTTACCTTGCTGGTTTCCTCCTGGGCGGGAGCCAGCTTCTCAACGATCTCCTTCACAATGCCGGGAGCGCCGAACACGTTGCTGATATTCTGGAACAGGAAGTTGGACATGAAGCCATGCCGGACAACCTCCTGGCTCTTGAGTCTTCTGGGGATGGACAACACCTGCGCTGCGTCCAGCTCCACCATTTTCCCCTCGCTGTCCTCACCCAGCACAGGGAAGAAGTTCAGCAGCCTGCGGATATTGTCTTTTCTGTCCTCGCCGGTGCCACGGCCATTCACGGTATCAGACAGCAGATTGTTGGCGAACTCATCAAAGATAATCAGCGTCCGGGCCGGGTCAAAATCGAACACATAGGCTGTCTCTTTGCGGAACCGCTGCCCGTCTACGGTAAGCACACACGGGTTCTGCGCCCGGAAAGCCGCCTGCATATAAGAGGACGGGCTTTGCAGATTACACAGCATCAATACGCCGCTCCACTCCGGAATAGTCACGCCTACGGTGAGCTGTCCGACGCTGAGTGTGATGGTTTTCTCGTGGCTTGCGATTGCCGCCTTCACCTTGTCGAAGGACTTCTGTGCTTCTTCATCCTCGTCCAGTCTGCCGTCTCCGGCGGCAAGGACGATTTCATACTCGGAAAAGACTTCATCCTCTCGCAGCAGCTTGGCCAGCGCCTTGCAGCTATCCACCCGGTTCAGCATCCAGAGGGTATGCGACAATTCCTTCCGAAGCTGCGGGGTAGAGAAGGGATACTTCTCCTGGGTCACAAGGGCGTGCAGGAATTTTTTGATGTCGGCCTCATGGATGAACTTTCCGCTCTCGTTGGTGGCGAAAAACTCATTCAGGTCAAAGGCATAGTCCACCGTCCCGTCCTCGCCGGACAGGTCAAGCCCTTTCTGCACCTTGTCATAAATCATGTTGGAGAGCTGATAGGTGTACATGGCCAGACGGGGCAGCGTCTCATATGGATTGTACGCCTCGCCCGTCCAGCTTGCTTTCTTCTCTTGCTCGTCCGCATAAGACCAGTTGAAAATCTGCTTCTCGCTGAACTGACCGCTTGCCAGAGCTTTGAAGGGCGTCCCGGAAAGATACAGCGTGTACTTCCGGCTGATGTTGCGGAACGCCCGGTCGGTACGCATGGTGTCGATGCCTTCCTGGGCTTCGTCGATAATCAGCAGGTCGAAGTCCATGCCGTGCTGCTTCACACCATAGCCGTCGGTGTATTCCTTCGCCATCCATTTCAGCTTGTCGTACTGACCGCCAAAATAAGAGGAACCCTTCAACCCTTGCAGAGACTCAAAGGCTACCATGCCTCGCTCATGTTCATCGTCGGCCTCCCGCATGGAAGCCACATATTCCTCACGACTCATGACGCCGGGCTTGCCTCGCAGAGCGTCGGTGTCGGAGACGAAGCACAGCTCTCCACGCCAGCCAATGAACTTGTTAAAATCCTCTGACCAGGAGTTTGCAATGCTGGGGCGATTGGTGACGATCAGCACTTTTGTCAGCCCCATCTGCCGGATCAGGTCATAGCTGGTTAGCGTCTTGCCGAAGCGGGGCTTGGCGTTCCAGAGAAATTCGGTGCCGCCGTTTTCAAAGTATTCTTTGGTCATCTGAACAGCCCGCTGCTGTTCCTCCCGCAGAGCATAGCTGTCGCCGGTTTCGGGGACTGGGACTTCTCTGCTGGCGAAGGAATAGAAGTATTCTTTGGAATGGGGGATGTCCAGATGGAACCACTCGGTATTCGGCGTCCGTTCCACCTTCCGCTGGGTAGTCAAGTAGCGGTGGAAGTCGTGGTCGGTGAAATACTCGCCGGAACCGTCGGTGTACATGGCGTTATTCTTCCACGCCAGCCGCCAGCGCACATCGGCGGTATGGGTCTGCTCCGCAATGCGTTCCTCCACGGACTGCTTTTCTGTGTAGCCGATTTTGACCCACCCGTCATGATAGGCGACGCCTGGTGTGGTGTAGGCATAAATCATGGGAATGACACGTTGAAAGGATTTGATATTGACAGTTTCCATCAGCTCATCTCCTTTACGTGTGATTCGATAAATGCGATTTCCTTCTCATCCAGGCCATACTTGACGTAGAGCTGCTGGTCGATTTCCGGGATGGACTTTGACCAGTCGATGTCAGAGGCAGACGTGAAGTCTTGAAGGGGGACATACTTCCAAACCGGTTTTGAATTGTGTTGCGTTATCTTCAAAACACCGAGTAATGTTCTCGCAAATTTAGATTTAACATATTTCAAAGCAGCTTCTGCTTCTGGTAGAGTATCAAACGAACCAATAGATATATAGGTTTCTACATGGCCAATTAAAGGCTGGCCTATTACGGGTGTAGACAAAGTCTCTCCTAATGCACCAGACCCATTTGCAGCCGGGACAAGGACTTTGTATTTATATAGTCCTTCAATGTCTTTCAAATAGTCTTTCCTGAACCACCTATAAACACGAACTCTGCCTAAATTCCCATAAATCTGAATGTACTCATGTCCATCGTCCGGTTTTTCCTCAGTGAACAATTCAGGCATTCTCTCAAAAACCGGAGCAGAAATACGCGGATCTGTCACTTTCTTCATTTCCTCCGGCTGTTCTTCATACGCAAGGTCTGAAAAGCGATATTGCCCTCGATTTGAGACAATATCAGAAAGGCTTCCTTGTACGTCCTTCCAAACTTTCTGCCGCACACTATTCAGTTCTGGGAAAACTGTAAATGTTTCTATTGCGCCAAAATTCTGGGTTGCATCACGATAGGTAATTGCAATACCACCTTTTATATCGGTATTCGAGAACACATTACTACTATCAGACTCATACCACAGGACTTTCAAATGAGGATCATCCAACATCTTTCTGTTCCATGACTTTTGTGTGCCACCTGCATTAAAAAGAAAGCGTGCTGGGTGAATCATTTCTACACGATCTGCGACCTTATATGCACTATCCAAAAACTTATCATAAATTGGTGCCGCAAAAGTCTTTTGATCTCCAACCGTCTCGTCCTGATAGGGTGGGTTGCCGATCACAAAATCAAATTTCATCCTCCGTACACTCCCTTCATTTATCTTCAAAAATTCAAGGCTGCTATCTCGTCTCCAGTCGAACAGACGGCAATGGGGCTGGCTGTTTTTCTCCTGCTCCATCACCTGTTCCTGATCCAGAAAGTAATCAAAAATGGAAAGCTGATAAATCTCCTCCGGTGCCTTGCAGTAGGGAATGGTGCCGGTCAGTCCGTCCATCTGCCAGATGTTCCAGACAATGACGTTGGCCACCTTCCGGTATTCCTCATAGGTGGGTTTTCGCCTCCACCGCTCCTGCAAATAGTCCTCGAAGGTCATCAGGAGATTAACCCGTGCAATCAGCACGTTGTCTCCCTGGAATTCATAGCCATAGATGGATTGAAAGGCTCTGAGTGTCCACTTCATCCACTCGGCTTCGTCGGCGGTGTTTTCGTTCACCACCCGCAGCTTGTGATCCAGCAATCCGATTCGATTTTCAATCGGGATGCTCTCGCCGGTGGAGACATCATAACGGCTTACCAGATAGGGAGCCTCGCCGCAGGTGATCTCCAAACGCCGGGCGTCCACATAACGCCACCAGCGGGTCTTGCTCAGAAATTTCACCGGCTCCGGCTGGTCAAATGGGTGGGGTTTCTTCTTCGGGAACCATCCCTCATCGGCGGCCTCGTTCATCATTTTGCATATCCATAGAGGGGTAAAGACCTCTGCGTGCTGCCGGGTTCGTTCCGTCTGCTGTTCCAGCGCTTTCCTTGCCCGGTTCTTGATAACCCCAGAGTGTTCTCCGGTAATCAGGTCGGTCTTGATTTCCTTGTCCCGTTCGTAATCCGACCCCATCTTCTGATAAGCGTCTGTCGCCCATAGAATGTTGGCCTTGGTGGTTTTGTCCTTGAGCAGAAGCTCCAGCAGGCCCAGGGAGTGAAGCCGCAGTATTTCATCTTGTATGCCAATAATCATCGCTGCGCCCCCTTTGCAGTCAATATCAAAAGAAGCGCAGCAAGGCTTGCAAGATCGTGTACATTTTAGACAGCGTTTTTTACATAGTTTTCCAGCCGGAAAAAGACAGGCAAAAGCCGCAGAATGCCTTAATTTTTGTGGAAATTTGAAAGCCTGTGTGATAGAATAGACGTTGAACATACGAAGCGGGCATTTTACAGGATTGTACACGTTCCTGTAAATATGCCCGCTTACAACAATTTGGCATTTTCGTAAATCGCCGCCCGATACCGGAAGGTAGACATGGGCATCCCGCACTCCGCAGCCGCCGCCAGACCGGTGATTTTCCCGGCTTTCCACCGTTGATAAACGGAATGGAAGTTCTCCGGCAGCGGCTTCGGTGGCCTGCCGAAACGTACCCCTCTGGCCTTCGCCGCCGCAATGCCCTCGGCTTGTCTCTGCTTGATATTGGTGCGCTCGTTTTCAGCCACAAAGGACAGCACTTGCAGCACGATGTCCGAGAGGAACGTCCCCATCAGGTCTTTTCCCCGGCGGGTGTCCAGCAGCGGCATATCCAGCACCACGATGTCGGCTCCCTTGTCTTTCGTCAGGATACGCCATTGATTTTGTATTTCCTCGTAATTTCTGCCCAAGCGGTCAATGCTCTTGATGTAGAGCAGGTCGTCTTTTTTCAACTTTCGCACCAGTTTTTTATATTGTGGTCGATTGAAGTCCTTGCCGGACTGCTTGTCCATAAAGATATTTTTATCCGGGATACCCAGTTCGTGCAGTGCGATAAGCTGCCGATCCTCATTCTGGTCTTTGCTGCTTACCCGGACGTAGCCATAAATCGCCATGAAAGCCCCCTTTCCCATTAAAAAAGCGGTCAAAGCATCGGGCGGAAGCACCCGGTGCCATGACCGCAGCTGCGCCGACTTACATCGGCGCTCTATTTTGCTGTTTGATTCGATTGTATTCCGTTTTTCTTTGCCCACTCACTTTGTTTCTTCCGGCGTTCCTCAGAGTAAGGTCTGGTCACATGAATACTGACTCGACTTTTATCCACCTCGAAGTAGGGCCGCTGTATTCGTCCACTTCCGTGAGCTTACACAGCTCCGGGAAGTCGTTAGACAGGCTCATCAGTTTTCGTATCAGTTTTGGGTCATGAGTGCGTATCTGCATGGGTGCGTTGGTTTGGTTGTAGTAAAGTTCTGTGTCTCTGTCCTTCTTCGTGTGTTTCTCCATGAATACCTCCTAATTCTGAACAGTTTCTCAAGTGGGCCTTTTTCGGGGAAATTTCCCCGATTGACGAATTGGCGTTTTCAGCGATTTTCAAATAGAAACGGCCTCAGACATAGAACGGTACGTCTGAGGCCGTAAAAAACGACGATTTGCTATTTTGCCGATTGGCGAATGGAAAACGGGGGTTACAAGTGTAGGGGCTTACAGTGGCGGCAAGCTGCCGACCACCTGGTTCAAATAATCGCTGATTTCTGCGACCTGTTGCCGCACTCCTTCATTACACTCCCGATGAGTAATCAGTTCCGGATTCTGGCTCCTGCACAAATTCCATCTGTCGATCAGCGTGGCCGCTGCATCCCGCAGCTCATAGAGGACATCTTCTTCCGTCATAGTCGCACGGGACGTTTCCATATTTCTTCCGATCTCCCGCATAATTGCCAGGTTGGTCTTCCTGCTGCTCTCAGGCATAGACGGCAGGGATTTCGGACTATCAACCACTGTGGTTTCCAGAGGGATAGCTGTTGTAGAGGATACGCCCTGACCACCATTCTCCAATTCCAGGATATAGGCTTTTGGTTCCTGCAAAATCTCAACGACCTGTCTCCGATATGCCTGCTCTGTAAGCAGCGTAGGAAACATATCGAAGCACCGGTTGCACCCGCGTATCATTGTGTTGGCAACACCGTGCAGCGATCCTAACACACTATTTTCATCAACTATGTGTCTTGACTCTGTGGCATTCATATCTGCCGCAACCTGTCTTAAGATTCTATCCTGCTCTGTTTCAGGGCTGCGCTTTCTCCGCCGCTGCACCTCCGGGCTGCGGAGGCGTTTCACAAGTGCCGCCTGCTCCTCCGGCGAGGCCAGAGCCACTGCCTGTACAGCGGACTCCACCGGGCAGATCGCACCGGAGAAGATTTCCTGTCGGATGCCAGGCTCTACCTGGTCGGCGGCGTCAATCCCGTCGGCATAGCGTCCGGCTTTGATGACATAGTCTCTCCCGACATGGTTCTCTTTGGCGATTTTGTCGCAGGTTTTGCCTGTTGACCGCAAGTTATGGTTTTCGTAACTTGCGGTGAATTCCCCTGTGGCCTGATCTCGCTTTGTTCCACGGCTGCCGCCATGTGCGGCTTTCTCAGCACCGTATTGTTTTCCGATCAGGTACTTTTTCTGTTCCGGCGTCAGGTTCCTGCGGCCAAGCTGGTTCTTGCAGATCCAGGCGAGGGCAGCATTTCGGTCAGGAAACGACTTTTCATAGGTGGAGTATTGGAGCTCCGGATGTGCCTGGATGATTTTGTAGCGGTTGTGTCCGTCCACGATCACACCGTTCCAGACGATCAGCGGCATGAGGACAATGCCCTCCAGCAAGATATTTTCTTCGAGCTGGGCAAACTCCTCCTCTGTCAGCGGCGGAATCTGGTCAGCAAATTCCCGATCTATGCGCAGCATAACGATCACTCCTTGATTTATATTATGGAAGATGGGAACATTCCATGTAATAGAGGATAGCAGACAGCGTCAGCTATCCTCTCGAATCATATGACGAACCCTTATTTGTCCACGACGCCCCAGTGCTTACGGGAATACATTCAGGCGGCAGCTTGCTGGGCTGCTCCATAGGAATTTCACCTCCCCGCCTTCCTTGTGGCCGGGCCGCGAATTACGGAAGTATCATGATCTCTGCCCTGCGTCGTCGCCCCGCCGGGTGCAGTCCGGCATTTTCAGTCGGCAGGGTCGCTCCGTCGGAATTCCGACATCCTGGCGTGCCGCTGTGCAGGCTATTCAAGGCAGTTTTGTACCTGAAGAATGTATATGAAGTTGTAGTATTTTTACAACCTTGTTGCCTCGGCTGGAAAAACCGTAGTTGTTGCTTCTCTGTCATTTATTATACAATGAAGCACATGTGTTGAACATGGCGCAGTAGGCCGGGTTTTTACCGATTTTGCCCCTTAAACCCGGTCTCCCAGGCCGGGTTCCTGGTACAATCAGTCCGGGTTGGAATGAGCGTATCGTTTTACCGACCCTCTTAGTATCGGTTGGCTCCAAAAACACTTTATACTCAGATTATAAAATGCAAAACAGATGCAGAACATGGCGCAGTGCGCCAGGATTTCGGCGTACAATCCGGCGTGGTACGCCGGGTGGATGTGTGTGATCTCGTCCTATTGCTACAGGATGCTGCTACTCATATTCTAAACGCCTCGTGTCAGCAATCATAGAGACCATTAGGCACATAATGTGACCAATGGTCACGCCCAATATCATTTAGATGTTCGTAGTATAGCGGTTCCTTGCGCAGTTTGTTAGGAACATTTTGTTCCGCTTCTTGCAATTTAAGCGGAACGATTTGTTCCTGCAGGGGCTTGTCTGCGTCATACTTACTTTACCGTAGCTGTTTCTCTTTTACGATGTCGCAATAAGACACAAAACTTGCCTTATTGCGACAAGTATGTGTCGTCACCAGACACAACGCCACACCGGATAATGAAATACTACACCGAGGAGTGCTTGCTTTACAGGCTCTCACAGGAACGCTTTCCGATCCTCGCAGGATCGCTTTTGCTGGAACCTGCACCAGCTTTATATATCCTGCCAAAGCAGGATTATACATGGAGCGAACCTGTCAGGTCGTAGGAGGGGGCTTCATGAATTCCCCTAGCTGCTCTTGTCTGGTCGGTGGCCTTCTTTGCATTCCATTATAGCAGGGATGTACGGCCTTGTAGTGGCACTGATAGTGCTACCTGGTAGCACCAATAGGTCTACTTTTGTCTGTTTCGAAACCAAAGGAAGCTTTTGTTATATTGGATAATCGCTGTAAACCTCTATAGTCCAATTTTATCAAATATCCGTTTTTCTGTAGTGATATTGTTGGTACAACTTCAATGGTACCAGCAGTATTACTTCCCGGACATATGACTATCACGCCTGGCTTGTATTTTCCTTCACGGGTGCCTTTTCGTATTCCATTTTAACAGGCATTTGCAGTTTTGTAGTGGCCCCAGTAGGGCTATTTAGGTAGCCCCAATAGGGCCACTTTTGCCCACAATCTAATTTTTCAGAACATAACGCCACCTTATAAGAACCACACCCGTCCATTTCACGTTTACTTTGGTCGGGTGCCAATATCAGGTAAGCGCCATCGCATCTCAAAAAATAAGCAGTCTCACCTAAGCCTTATTACAGATAAGAACACCTGTCGTTTTTAGAACGCATTTGGCACAATTCATATGTTTAATTTAGGCTTATTTGTTCCTTTGCAACTCCATTATAACAAATAGCTGTTGCCTTGTAGTGGCTCTGGAAGGGCTATCATTAGCCCCAATAGGGCTGCTTTTGATATTTTTCACCAGGGAAGCAGAAGAAGCCGCCTCCAAAGAGACGGCTCCCCCTGTTTTACATAGTCTTACAAATCAATCATCTCTGCCTTGATGATCTCCTCCGCCCGGTTGCGGATACTGTTCATAGCACCTACCCAACCTATCTGGTCACGGCGCTTCATGTCCTCGTTCACGCCCTCGGCTTCTTTCATCTGTTCGATGATAAGCTCCAGCCGTTCCTTCGCCTGTTCGTTCAGGTCGGCCAGGTACGTCCAGATTTCGCCGGAGATAACCATATCCGTGTAGAAAAGGGGCCGGTTTTCCTTCAGATATTCCCGGTGCATCCGTCCCCAGCGTCCGATGGGACGCTTTTCCTCCGGCAGCTTCAAATCGGGGATGTAATAATCCCCAACCAGCACATAATCAATTCCGTTCTCGCAGATGCGTTTCTTCCATTCAGTCATCATCTTCACCATCAACCTTTCTCTGCGTCCGCAGATATGTTTCAAAAATACTCCGCCGTATCAGCACTTTCCTGCCGATTTTGTAGACTGCCCCACATTCATGCGCCATACGGGTGACGGGCTTTAGCCCCAGCCGGTAGTAATCGCAGGCCATGCTGTAGGTCACAAACTCGTGCTGCATAAACTCCATGTCCTCATCGTCGATCTGGTCAGAAAACATCCACACGTCGCCGCTCAATCGTCATCACCGTCCTTGTCATGCCTGGTTGCCGGTTCGTGAAAACGCTCCAGATAGGTATCGAAAATCGCTCGATTGATGAGGACGGTGCTGTCAAAGCGATAAATGGCTCCGGCTTCGCTTGCCAGCTCCAGCAGCTTCTTGTGGGACAGGCTGTAGATCAGCTCTGCCTGCTGATAGCGGATGTACTCCCGCCGCAGTTTTCGCAGTTGGTCGGGAACCTCCTTCATGCTTTTGATGGGTTTGTAGTTATCGCTCATGGTGGTATCCTCCTGATTTTGATTTGACTGTCTGACAGAAGCTGACTGCCCGGACGAAAAAAGAGCACTCCTCAGATAACTCTAAGAAGTGCTCACAGGTCTTGCATGACCCTTATGCAGTTTCGCCTGAAATTCGCAACGCTTCGCAGCGATGCGTCATTCTTCAAAATTTTGCTGTCAAATTGCTGTCAATGCGGGGGATGATGCCAGAGTTGTAACACAATATATAGTATGTTCTGTTGAAATAGTGCACAATATATCGTGCTTTTACTGGTCGATAGGCTTCATTGTCGGGAACAGCAACACATCCCTTATACTCGCGCTGTCCGTCAGCAGCATCACCAGCCGGTCCACGCCGAAGCCCAGACCGCCCGTGGGAGGCATACCGTATTCCAGAGCGTTGATAAAGTCGTAATCCACCTGCGCCTTGCTGTCCGGGTCCAGCGCCTTGCGCTCGGCCACCTGCCGCTCGAAACGTTCCCGCTGGTCGATGGGGTCGTTCAGCTCGGAGAAAGCGTTGCCAAACTCCGTGGCGTTGATGAAATACTCAAACCGCTCGGTAAATGCCGGGTCGGTAGGCTTGCGCTTGGCCAGAGGGCTGATCTCCACCGGGTAATCGTAAATAAAGGTGGGCTGAATCAGCTTGTCCTCCACATAGGCGTCGAAGAACTCCGCCAGGATCGCCCCCTTGGTGGGCACTTCAGGCAGGTCTATATCGTGTTCCTTGGCACAGGCAATGGCGTCCTCATCGGTTTCCCAGTCAGCAAAGTCTACACCGCTGTACTTCTTCACCGCCTCCACCATGGTCAGCCGCTCCCAGTGGCTCAGGTCGATCTCATGGCCCTGATAAGGGATGACCAGGGAACCACAGACCGCCTGGGCCACGTCCTTCATCATGTCCTCCACCAGGTCCATCATGCCATGAAAGTCGGTATACGCCTGATACAACTCGATGGTGGTGAACTCCGGGTTATGCTTGGGGTCCATGCCTTCGTTGCGGAAGATGCGGCCCACCTCGTAGACCCGGTCCATACCGCCCACGATGAGCCGCTTTAAGTACAACTCCGTCTCGATACGCAGCACCATGTCCATGTCCAGGGTGTTGTGGTGGGTGTAGAAGGGGCGGGCGGTGGCGCCGATCTCAAAGGGCGTCAGGATGGGGGTGTCCACCTCCAGGAAGCCTCGCTGGTCCAGAAAAGACCGTAATTCCCTCAGAATCATGCTTCGCTTGACAAAGGTGTCCTTTACGTCCGGGTTGACGATCAGGTCCACATAGCGCTGACGGTAACGGGTCTCCCGGTCGGTCAGGCCGTGGAACTTTTCCGGCAGGGGGTTCAGGCTCTTGGCCAGCAGCGTGACAGCCTCGGCCCGGACAGAGATTTGCCCCTTTTCCGTCTTAAAGACCTGGCCCGTCACGCCGACGATGTCGCCGATGTCGCACTTTTTGAACCAGGCATAGGTCTCCTCCCCCACCAGGTCCCGGCGGACATAGAGCTGCACCCGGCCAGTGTTGTCCTGCAAATCGCAGAAGGACACCTTGCCCATGCCGCGCTTGCTCATCAGGCGGCCCGCCACGGAGACGATGCTGCCTTCCAGCAGGTCGTAATGCTCGTTGATGGCCTCGGCGTGGGTATCCACTTCGTATTTGGTCACCTGAAAAGGGTCGTGCCCGGCCTCCTTGAGGGCGGTCAGCTTGTCGCGGCGGATCTGGAGGATCTCCGACAGGCTCTTTTCCGATTCCGGCTGAAACTTTCTTCCCATACCATTGACCTCAGTTCACAGTGATGCCGAGCACCTTGTACTCTACGTCCCCTTCCGGCGCCTCGACAATGGCCGTGTCGCCCACAGCCTTGCCCAGCAGTGCCTTGCCAAAGGGAGACTCCTCCGAGATGCGGCCGTTCATGGGGTCTGCCTCCTGAGAGCCAACCATCCGGTACTCCAGCTCCTCCTCGAACTCCACGTCGTAGACCTTGACCGTGCAGCCGATGCCCACCACGTCGTTGCCCGCGGCAGTCTCGTCGATCAGCTCATAGTTGTCCAGAATGGCCTGTACCTCGGCTTCCCGAGAGTAGAGCTTACCCTGCTGGTCCTTGGCCTCGTCGTATTCGCTGTTTTCGGACAGGTCGCCAAAAGAGCGGGCCTCTTTGATCATGTCCGCCACTTCTTTTTCACGGACGCCTTTCATCCATGCCATTTCGTCCTGCAATTCCTTCAGGCGCGCCGGGGTCAGCTTCACGGGATTTGCCATAATAAAACACCTTTCTTCCATAGAGTGTGAAAAAATCATAAGAAAACCGCAGTTCTGCCTGTAACAAAACTGCACTGGTTTCCTCATGGGGAATGTGAACCTCACATAAGACGATACTATAAGTAGTATATGCAATTTTTCCGGGCTGTCAAGCGTTTTCCGGGCTTTTTTGCGAAGGTGCAAACCAATCAGTTCAGCAGATACCGCTCGATGGCCTGGCTGACGCCGCTGTGGTCGCAGTCGGCCACCACCGCACGGCAGACCGCCTTGACCGGCTCGGCGGCGTTGCCCACCGCCACAGGCAGCCCCGCTTTTTTCAAAATGGGCAGGTCGTTGAAGCTGTCCCCCACCACGATGGTCTCCTCCAGGGAAAGCCCCAGGTGACGGCAGAGGATCTCCAGCCCCACACCCTTATTCACCCCCTGGGCGGAAATCTCCAGCGAGGTCTCCTCCGCAAGAGCCGTGGTGAGGGGCAGCCCTTCCACAGCCAGCAGGGTGGCCGCCCTGTCCTCCGGGGAGGTGTGATACAGACAGATTTTCTCAAACGTCCAGTTCTGTGCCTGGCAGTACCGGTAAATGTCGTTGGTGGAGAGGCAGTTCTGCTGAAAATGGTTCTGATAGTGGGCCATTTTGAAGTGGGACAAATCAGACAGATGCCGAATGTCCATGACCGCCCGGTTGTGGACCAAGAGTTGGGGCATGATGTCCCGGTCTTTGGTGTAGTCCAGAATGGTTTTCGCCGCCTGGGGGTCGATGGTCTGGAGGTGGAGCGCTCGGTCCTCTCCCCGATCGTAGACGCAAGCGCCGCTCTCACAGAGGACGTAGCGCATGGCCGGGAAAAGCGCCAGGAACGGTTCCAGCTCTCCGATACTGCGCCCAGTGGAGAACACCACCTGCTTGCCCGCTTCCAGTGCGCGGGTGATGGCGGCGGTGTCCTCCAATGAAATTTCCTTCTGACTGTTCAAAAGCGTGCCGTCCATGTCGGCGGCCAAAAGCTGATAGGGCATGGGAATCACTGCTTTCTTCGTTATTTGAGAATTGCATGAGAATTGCACGGGATAGCGAGAGGTGCTGTCAGCTGCACGCGGTCTCCAGCACCGCCGCCGCCACGGAACCCGCGACGCTGGAACCCCAGCCGCCGTTTTCCACGACCACCACAAAGGCGTAGGGATACTCCTCGTCGTCGATGAAGCCCACGAACCAGGCGTGAGGGGAACCGGACCCCACCTCGGCGGTGCCGGACTTGGCGCAGACCGCCAGGTCGCCAAACTGGGACTGCCCGTAGTGGCTGACCACGTTGTTGCGCATCATGGTTTTCAGCTGCTGGCAGGTGGAGGAGTCCCAGCCGATGGAGGTGGTTTCCGTGGCTTCGGTGGTGGTCAGTCCCACGCTGCCTGTCACCGACAGCAGCAGCCGGGGCGCCGCCGCCTCTCCGCCGGAAGCGATGCAACCCATCAGGGTCAGCATGGCGCAGGGGTTTACCAAGTCCTCATACTGTCCCACGCCAGACCAGCCCTCATCCACGGCGGAGACCGTGGTGGAGAAGCTGCCGGTGGCGGTGGGGATACCAGAGACGCTGAGGCTGCTCAGCAGTCCCGCCTCCTCCGCATACTGTTGCAGCGTCTCGCCGCCAATTTCGTTGGCGAGGGTGGCGAAGGCCCCATTACAGCTGTCCGCCAGCGCAGTTTCAAAATCCACTGTGCCGTGGGCAGAGGGGCAGGTGACGGTACTGCCGTCGTCGTACTCCAGCGAGCCGTCGCAGGTGAAGGTAAAGCTGTCCAGATTGCTCAGCGTCTCAATGGCCGCCGCGCTAGTCACCAGCTTAAAGGTGGAGCCGGGGGTGTAGGTGCTGGAGAGAAACCGGTTCAGATAGGCCCCGTCATAGCTCTCGTCTCCGGCGTTGATGGCGGCAATTTCGTCCTCATCGTCCGGGTCAAAGGCGGGGGTGGAGAGCATACACAGCAAATCGCCGGTTTCGTAATTGTACAGGGCCACTACGCCGTCGCGCCCGTCCATGGCCTCGTAAGCCACCTTGTTCAGCTGGGCATCCAGGGTCAGATTTACCTGGTTGCCAGTGCCGTTGGTGCCGAAAACCAAACTGAACCCCACCAGCTCGTCCGCAAAGACGGACTTGGCCCCCACGGAGATGCTGCCGTTCCGGTCTCCGATGGCGTGAACGGTGGAGACGCGAATTTCATAGTCGTCGTTGTAAGCGTCGTTTTCGCAGTCGTAGAGAATCACGCCGTTCCGGTCCGCAATGGACCCGGAGGAGATGCTGCCATTGCTGTAGACATGGCGGTTGGCGGAGTAGGAGGCCCAGGACGCGCCGTTGAGGACGTAGAACACCAGCAGCACGACCATTCCCAAAATCAGCGCCAGGATGAAGAACAGCACAAACAGAGTGCGGGTTTTCAGCTGTTTCATGGCTTGTCCTCCCATTCGTCGTCCTTGAGGAAGTAGGAACGCCAATCGTCTGCGTCGGCGGTGTTCTCGCCGGTCTCGTCAGAGAAGTCAATGTCCGGGAAATCGTCGCTGCTCTCCCCTGCCGTCGGAACGGAAGACTTCGGCGATGGGGATGCCGAAGCGGGACGGTTGATGCGGGTCGGCTCATCGTCGGGTTCCGGGCGGCGAATGACGGTTTCCGCACTGTCGTCGGCGGTAAAGGGCGCGCCCCGTCGGAAGAAGCCCGTGGCGGCCCGCCAGCTGTCCGGCTCGTCCTCCGGCTCGTTCTTTTTCCGGCGCTTGGGCAGTCGAACGGCCAGCCCTGCGTTTTGCCGTGCGTCCGAGGCTTTGATGAAGGCCAGCAGCGCCCAGCAGGACATCATGGAGCTGCCGCCCACAGAGACGAAGGGCAGCGTCACGCCGGTCAGGGGCAGCAGGTCGGTAGAGCCGAACACGTTCAGCATGGTCTGTACCACGAAAATCATAGCCGCAGAGCAGGCGGTGATGACATAGAAGCTGCTGCGGGCGATGCTGGCCTCCCGCACGGCGAAGATCGCCAGCAGGACAATGACCGCCACCGCCGTCACCGCCAGGATCAGCCCCAGCTCCTCCGCAAGTACGCCAAACACCAAATCCGTGTTGGCCGCGCCGATGTTTTTCAGCCAGCCGTCCCCCACACCCTGTCCGAACAGGCCGCCGCTGGCAATAGCGGACATGGTGCGGGTCTGCTGGTAGCCCAGGTTGGAGGGGTCCTCCCAGACGTGGCGGTAGACGGCGAACCGGGCGAAAATGTAGGATTTGTATTGCAAAATGAGATACCCGCCGGAGATGGCGGCGGCCAGCAGGAACAGCACCGAGGCCAGGTCGCCGCTGCGCAGGAAGGTGATGGCCAACAGCGCCACGAAGAAAATCAGGGCGGTGCCGAAGTCGCTCATCAGGCCCAGGCACCCCACGCAGAACAGGGAGTACCCCAGAGTGTAGAGCAGATTTTTCTTGTTGAACATCCGGTCAAGCGTAGTCGCTCCCACGAGGATAAAGACGATTTTGACGAACTCTGAGGGCTGGAAGGAAATCGGCCCGATGGAGAGCCAGTTTCTCGCGCCGAAGAGCCGCTCCCCCAGCAACAGGTTAAAGGCCAGCAGCGCCATGGACGCCACCGCCAGAGGCCAGCGGATTTGGGTGACAAATTCCAGGTCCCGCAGACAGATGGACAGGGCGAAAAACAGCGCCACCCCCAGCACCACGCAGAGGGTCTGCTTTTTCAGCCCACTGGGGGACGAGGATGCCGTCACCGTCAGACAGAGGGTGGTCAGGAAAAAGGCCAGCGTCTCGATTTCAAATCCAGTCCGCCGAAAAATGCGATAAATCAGGTAAACTGCCCACATCAGGGCGCACAGCGCCCCGAAACAACCCGCCACGGTGGTCTGGTATTCCGCGTCCACGGCGTTCCACAGTTGGAAGCACAACATCCCCTGGAACAGGCTCAGCAGAAACAGCGTGATGCCAGGCGAAAAGGCTTTGCCGGGCTTGGACCGACGCTGGGCCTGCTGCCGCTCCTCCTCGGCGGTGGAGGGCAGAAAACAGGCGTCCACCCCGCCAAAGCTGATGATGTCCCGCGCTTTAAGGGCGGCGGTCTGAAAGATGGTGGTCCCGTTCAGAGTGACGCCGTTTTTGCTGTTCAGGGCGTAGAGCAGCCAGTTGCCCTTGCTGTCTCGAATCAGTGCGGCATGGTTCCGGGAGACCGTGCCATAGGAGAGGATGACGTCGCACCGGCGGGAGCGCCCCACCAGGTTCTCCCAGTGGTTCAGGGGCAGACGGGTGCCGTCCGTCAGCACCAGACTGCCCCAGGTCTCCTGCTCCATGCGGCTCTGAAACAGGCTCCTGCCGCAGCGCACCACCACCAGCACCCCAAAAACGGGCAGAGCGTAGTGAAACAGTCCGCCCAGCAGGGAGGTCAGCAGGCTCATCAGGGCCTCGTTTCCGCTCAGAGAGGCAAAAAGGGACGCAATGCCCCGCCCCATGGTTTGCAGCCCCTGTAAAATTGTCTGAATAACATCCGAAACGCTCATAAGGACCTCCAAAAAGCGGGGATACAGACAAAAATGGTACAAAAACGGACCCCACAAAAGGCCCGTTTTGAGAATGATCCCTCAGTATTGCTCCATGAACTCCTCGTACAGATCCACCACTTCACTGGTCTTGCCGATCATTTTGATGTCGCCGTCGTGGAGCCAGATGACCTTTTCGCAAATCTCCTGAATGGTGGAGGTGCTGTGGGAGACGATGATGACAGTGCGGTTTTTCTCCGCGATCAGCTCCTTCATTTTGTTGAAGCTCTTCTTTCTGAAGTGGCTGTCGCCCACGCTGAGGACCTCGTCCACCAGAATAATGTCGGTCTTGAGGATAGCAGTGATGGCAAAGCCCAGCTTGGACTGCATACCGCTGGAGTAGGTCTGCACAGGCTTGTCGATAAAGCTGCCCAGCTCGGAAAACTCGATAATTTCATCAATTTGCTGGTCGATGCGCTGCTTGGAGAAGCCCATCAACATCCCGGAGAGGTAAATGTTCTCCCGTCCCGGCAGCTTCTTTTGGAAGCCGATGCCCAGGGCCAACAGGGAGACCGTGTGACCGTGGAGGTCCACCACGCCCCGGTCCGCCTCGAAGATGCCGGCCAGCACCCGCAGCAGCGTGGACTTGCCGGAGCCGTTGCGTCCGATGAGGCCGACAATTTCGCCCTGAGCGATTTCAAAGGAGATGCCGTGGAGGGCCTCATAGTGCTCAATGCGGCCCGTTTTTTTGGCGTTGTCCTGGGTTTTGGCGGCTTTGCGCTTGCTGACGGGGACAATGCTCCGGTAGCTCAGGTAAACATCGTCCACTGTGATAGCGGGAACCGGGCCGTCCGTTCGCACAGCGGAGGCGGCGGGAGAGGGTTTAAACAGTTTCATAAACAGCAGCTCTTTCACTGCGCCCGAAAAAAGGCGCAATCACAGGTTTTGGATATTGTACCACAAAGCGGCGAAAAATGCAACCGGGAAAGGAACAGGCACACGGGAGCCACGATTGCTTTTCCCACATACAAATCACACATACAAAGGCTTCAAACGCCGCCGCCCTGCACCATTGCCCGCAGTTCCCCGCAGAAGCGCTCTGCGTCCTGATTGGTGCGCATGATGAGCAGCACGGTGTCGTCCCCGGCCAGAGACCCCACCATGTCGGGCAGCTCCATGCCGTCCAACGCGGCGGCGGCGGCGTTGGCCAGGCCGGGCATGGTCTTGAGGACTACCAGATTCTGGGCGCAGTCGAAGGAGGTGACCCCCTCCCGGAAGATGTTTTGCAGCCGGTCAGAGCGTCCCTCCTGCCGGTTTTGCAGCGAGACGGCATAGCGATAGCTGCCGGAGGCGGCCATTTCCTTCACCAGATGCAGCTCCTTCATGTCCCGGGAAATGGTAGCCTGTGTGCAGTGAAACCCCCGCTCTCCCAGGGTCAGCAGCAGCTGCTCCTGGGTCTCGATGCTCTGATTTTGAATGATCTCTAAAATCATCCTCTGTCGCTGTTCCTTCATGCCGTCCTCCCCTCTTTGGATTACCGCCGCCCCAGCTTCTGGTTCAAAATCTCGTAAAAGCTGCGTCCAGTCAGGCGGACCAGCTTAATTGTGTGGCTGGAGCAGCGCAGCTCCACTGTGTCCCCGCTGGAGAGGCGGAAGGCCCGCCCTCCGTCCGCCGAGAGGTAGGCGCTCTTGTGGGAGAGGTGCCCCACCGTCACGTCCACAATGCGCTCCTTGCCCAGCACACAGGACTTGGTCAGCAGGTCGTGGGCGCAGATGGGCGTGATGATAATGTTTTCGGCGGTAGGCTCCACAATGGGGCCTCCGGCGGACATGGAGTAGGCCGTGGAACCGGTGGGGGTGCAGACGATGACCCCGTCCCCGGAATACTCCATGATCTTGACCTTGTCGCCGTAGACGGTCATGTCCAGCACACGGGCCACCGCCCCGTTGGAGATGACCACGTCGTTCAGGGCGGTGTCCCAGAAAATGCTCCGCCCGTCCCGGAGGACCCGCATGTCCAGCATCATCCGCTGCTCAGTGGTGTACTTGCCCTGTGCGATTTGCCGCAGCAGGTGTAACTCCCCCACCTCCAGCTCCGCCATAAAGCCCACGCTGCCCATATTCACCCCCAGAATGGGGATGCGGTAGGTCCGGGCCAACCGCGCAGAGTGGAGAATGGTGCCGTCCCCGCCAAAGCAGATGAGCAGATCGGCGTTTTTGATCTCCGTATGGATGTCCCGCAGCTTCAAATCCTTGGGCAGCTCCAGGGACCGGTCCGGGCGGAAGGGCAGGCACAGGCAGGTCTCCACGCCGCAGCTGCGCAGGATGCGCTCCGCCTCCCGAACGGCGGTCAACCCCTTGTCCCGGTAGGGATTGGGACTTAAAATCACTTTCATCTCTGTTTCTCCAATGCCTCATGGGAGTCCCGCACCAGCGCCGTCAGCTCTGGGGCGGTGTTCTCCCCCGGCTGGACGCTGAGCCAGCCCAGATACTCGATGTTTCCCTCCGGCCCACGGATGGGGGAATAGGTCAGGCCCCGCACCGTCAGGTCGCTGGCCGCCGCGTGGGTCAAAAATTGCTCCAGCACCTCCAGATGGATCGCCGGGTCCCGGACGACGCCTTTCTTGCCCACCTTGCCCTTCCCCGCCTCAAACTGGGGCTTGACCAGGCAAACCAGCTGGGCGTTTTCCGCCAGCAATGGCCGGAGGGCGGGTAAAATCAGCCCCAGAGAGATGAACGACACGTCCACCGACACAAAGTCCAGCGGCTCCGGTACCTGCTCCCGCGTCAGGTAACGGGCGTTGGTGCGCTCCATGCAGACCACCCGCGGGTCGCTGCGGAGCTTCCAGTCCAGCTGCCCATAGCCCACGTCCACGGCGTAGACCTTTTGCGCGCCGTTTTGCAGCATACAGTCGGTGAAGCCTCCGGTAGACGCGCCGCAGTCCATAGCAGTCGCCCCATCCAGATGAATGGGCCAGGTCTGCATGGCCTTTTCCAGCTTCAGACCGCCCCGGCTGACGTAGGGCAGCGTTTTGCCCCGCACCTCGATTTTGGCGTCGTCCGCCACCGGCGCACCGCACTTGTCCACCCGTTTGCCGTCCACAAAGACCAATCCGCTCATGATGATGGCCTGGGCCTTCTGGCGGCTCTCCGCATAGCCCAGCTCTGTTATCTGCACATCCAGGCGTTTTTTTGCCATGTAACGTCCCTCCAAAGGCCCTTTTCTCCCTTATTACAGCATTTCCAGCCCTGCGGCGGCGATTTGCTCCCGGCTGATGCCCAGCAGTTGGCGCTGCTGCTCCACCGTCCCGTGGGGGATAAAGTTTTTGCCGCAGTTGAGCAGGCGCAGCCTGTCCACCTGCACGCCGCGAGTCATCAGCTCCGCCGCCAGCGTCATACCCGCGCAGTTCTGGTGAATGACCTCTTCCGCCACCAACAGGCGGCCCGTCTTTTGCACGGACGCCGCCACCGGATCGGCGTCGATGGGATGGACCCTGTTGAGCTTGAGGACCTCCACAGAGTACCCGGATGACTCGATCTGCTCCACAGCCTGGAGGACTTCCCCAGTCAGAATACCGTGGGTCACGATGGTCAGGTCACTCCCCTGCTGTAACGTGACCGTCGGTTCCTGCCCCGCGTCGCCGCTGTAGCCATTCTCGCCGCCACGAGGGTAGCGGACGGCCACCGGCCCCTGGCACTCCTCCACCGCCCAGCGGAGCTGATTGGACAGCTCCGCGAAGCTGGCCGGGGCCAGCACCGTCATGCCGGGCACGGTGGAGAGATAGGCCAGGTCAAACACACCCTGGTGAGTCTCTCCGTCTGCGCCCACCAGTCCGGCCCGGTCCACGCCAAAAACCGCGTGGAGGCCGCTCAGGGCGATGTCGTGGATGAGCATATCGTAGCCGCGCTGCAAAAAGGTGGAGTAGACGGCGAACACCGGCACCGCCCCTTGTTTGGCCATGCCGCCGCACATGGCTACGGCGTGACCCTCCGCAATGC
>MSHH01000086.1:27759-77840 GCA_001941075.1 Oscillospiraceae bacterium Zagget6
AGCCTTTTCCCTTTACAGTGCGGACGTGGACCAGAACCGGTCCCTCCAACTCCTTTGCCCACCGAAGGATGCGGGTCAGCTCCGAGAGGTTGTGGCCATTCACCGGCCCCAGGTAGTGAAATCCCATGTCCTCAAACATGCTGCTGGGCAAAATAGACCCTTTGACCGCCTGTTTGATTTTATGAGTGACGCGATAGAGCTTTTTGCCGCCGGGGATGTGGTTGGTCACACTCCGGTAGACCTTTTTAAAGCGCAGGTACTGGGGGCGCAGGTGGTGACGTGACAACAGCTTGGCCACGCCGCCCACGTTTTTCTTGATGGACATTCCGTTGTCGTTGAGGATGACCACCAGGTTTTCCCCGCTCTGCCCCGCGTCGGAGAGGCCCTCGTAGGACAGGCCGCCGGTCAGTGCGCCATCGCCGATGAGCGCCACCACGCTGTAGTCCTCCCCCAGTTGGGTCCTGGCCCGGGCCATACCCAGGGCCACCGAGACAGAATTGGAGGCGTGACCGGCCACAAAAGCGTCGTGAACGCTCTCGTTGGGCTTGGGGAACCCGGCAAGGCCGTTCAGCTTGCGCATGGTATCCATCATCTCCGCCCGGCCGGTGAGCATCTTGTGGCAGTAGCACTGGTGACCCACGTCGAACACCAACCGGTCTTTTGCGGTGTCATAGGCGCGGTGGAGGGCGACGGTCAGCTCCACTGTACCCAAATTCGAGGCCAGATGGCCCCCCGTCTGGGAAACAGAGCGTACCAGCTCCTCCCGCAGCTCCTGACACAGTTCGACTCCCTCGCTGTCGGTCATCTCTGTCCAGTTGATCTGTTGGAACTCGTCTGGAAGCATCTTCGCAACCCCTTTTTCTCTGTTCTATAGACTTCTATCTCGCTGTTTCTCCATTTTGCATCACAGGCCGTCAGGGGAATATCACCAGCTGGAACAACAGGCTGACACAAAGCCCCAGCAGCGCCCCGAAAAATACCTGTAAAGGAGTATGACCTAACAGCACCTTGACCTGCAAATTCAGCAGCTCCGGCGTCATCTGCTGCCAGTTTTGCAGAATCAGGTTGATGACCTTGGCCTGCTCCCCGGACTGGCGGCGCACGTTGCAGGCGTCGTACATGACCACAATGGCCATCACCGCCGAAACTGCGAACAGCCCTGAGTCAAATCCGTAGAGCAGCCCCGTGGTCACAGTACAGCAGGTGACCAGCGCTGAATGAGAGCTGGGCATCCCTCCGCTGGACAAAATGTGGTGCAGGGTCACCTTCCCCTCTGTGATCCACTGGAGCAAGCCCTTGGTCAACTGCGCCAGCAGCCAACTCAGGGCGCTGAGCAACAGGATTTGGTTGCCAAAGGTCAGGTACATATTGATTCCTCCCATCACGGCGCATTGAGACCGCTCAATTCGCCCTTCCCGCCAGATAGTCCGCAAGGTCATCCAGAAAAGCGGTCTCGGAAAACACCCCTCGCAGGGCGCGCTTGGCCGCCGCCGTCTGCTCGTTCACCACCGCCTGACACTGTTCCAGCCCCAGATGAGACACATAGGTGGACTTGTGGCTCTCCGCGTCGTTGCCCACGGGCTTGCCCATGGTGGCCGCATCGCTGGTCACGTTCAGCATATCATCCCGAATTTGGAACGCCAACCCGATGGCGTCGGCGTACTTCGCCGCAGACTGGGCCTCCGCGCTGTCCGCAGACACTCCCGCCGCCAGCACACCCATAACGCAGGCCGCCCGTAGCAGACAGCCGGTTTTCAGGGCGTTCATCTGAGAAATTTCCTCCAGGGAGAGGTCCCTCTGCTCCCCCTCGATGTCCAACTGCTGCCCGCCGCACATCCCCGCATAACCTGCGGCCTGGGCCAGCTCCAGCGCCGCCGCCGCCCGGACATCACTGGGCAGGTCGGCACTGAGAATGGCCTGAAACGCCGCGCTCTGGAGCGCGTCCCCCGCCAGGGTCGCGGTACACTCACCGTATACCACGTGGTTGGTGGGGCGGCCCCGGCGCAGACTGTCGTTGTCCATGCAGGGCAAGTCGTCATGGATGAGAGAATAGGTGTGAAGTATTTCTACTGCACAGGCAATCGGGAGGGCTTTTTGGGGGTCTCCCCCGGCGATTTCGCAGAATTTCAGCGTCAAAACGGGCCGGATACGTTTTCCGCCCGCCAGCAGACTGTACCGCATGGCCTCCAGCAGCCGCTGCTGGGGCAAATTCTCTGTAAAGTACTTTTCCAGCGAAGTTTCGATTTCCCTCTGACACTGGGAAAATTCCTCCTGAAAGGTCATCTCTTATTCCCCCTTCATCGGCTGTTCCACCGGCGCCGCATCCACCGCTCCGGTCAGCTTGCGCACCTTCTGCTCTGCGGTGTCCAACTGCTTGGCACAGGCGGCGGCCAGCTTGGTCCCCTCCTCAAAGAGTGCCATGGACTCCTCCAGCGTGGCCTCGCCCTTCTCCAGTTGGGTGACGATCTCCTCCAGCCGGAGCATGGATTCCTCAAATGTTTTTCGTTTCGCAGCCATGGTTACTCCTTTATTTCATCCACAGTACACAGCAGCTGCCCATCGGCCAGCCGCACCTGAATTTGCTCTCCGCTGTCCACCTGGTTCACAGAGGACAACACCTTTTTTCCCTTCTGGGCCACAGCGTATCCCCGGCTCAACACCTTTAAAGGACTCATGGCGTCCAGCCCGGCGGAGAGAGCGCTGAACCGCCGCTGTTCGCTGCTCAGGCGGCGCTCCACGCCGCCAGTCAGTCGCTGCTGGGTGTAGTCCAGCAACATCCGCCGGTCATTGACCGGGGCCATCGGGTCGGTCAGTGCGCGGGAACCGGTGCAGCGCTCCAGCCGAGCGCGGTATTGCCGCAGGCGGTTGTTCTGGCTCTGTACCAGTCGCTCCCGCAGGTTCAGCAGAGCGTCATAGACCTCGTTCTGGTCCGGCACGGCCAGCTCTGCCCCGTTGGACGGTGTCGCGGCCCGCAGGTCCGCCACAAAGTCGGCGATGGTCACATCCGGTTCATGTCCCACGGCGGAGATAATGGGGATTTCCGAAGCGTAGATGGCCCGCGCCACCCGCTCGTCGTTGAAGGCCCACAGGTCCTCCATGCTGCCACCGCCCCGGCCCACGATGAGCACGTCAGCTGCCTGCCAGCGGTTGGCGGCGGCAATGGCGGCGGCGATCTCCGCCGGAGCCTCTGTCCCCTGGACCCGGACGGGCAGCAGCTTTACCTGGGCCATGGGCCAGCGGGCATTTAGAATACGAAGCATATCGTGGAGCGCGGCCCCGGCGGAACTGGTGACGATGCCCACCGTCTCCGGCATCCGGGGCAGGGGCTTTTTGTGGGCCGGGTCGAACAGTCCCTCGGCCTGGAGCTTGTTTTTCAGCTGCTCAAAGGCCACGTACAGTTCCCCCACGCCGTCGGGCGTCAGTGCCTCCACGTAGAGCTGATAGGCCCCGTCCCGGGGAAACACCGTCACCCGTCCATAGGCGACGACCTTCATGCCGTTTTCCGGCTTGAACCGCAGCCTGGCGGCGGAGGTGCGGAACATAACGCACCGCAGCGCCCCCTGGTCGTCCTTCAGGGAAAAATAGTGGTGCCCGGAGGGATATTTTTTGTAGTTGGAAATTTCCCCGCGAATATAGATCCGGCTCAGCAGCCGGTCTCCGTCCAACAGGCCCTTGACGTAGGTGTTCACCTGGGAGACGGTGTAGATGTTCTGTGCTGTCATTGTCCCCTCCGCAGACGGCGGTCTGTCAGGACCGCCACGCCCATGGCGTTGTCGGTGGAAAATTCCGGCTGGGCAAACACCGCGCCGCCCATGACCCGCCGTATCTGGCTGTTGGAGGCCACACCGCCGGAACAGAGAACGGGCAGACCGGGATACTCCCTTAATGCCGCGTCGGTGCAGCGCACAATGACAGAGGTCAGGGTGTTCAGGGTGAATTTTGCCACGTCAGCGGGAGCCTCCCCTTTTGCAATCAAATCGTCGGCCTTGTTCTCCATGCCGGAGAGGGAGAACCGCAGGCCATCCAGCCGCACCCGGAACTTCGCTTTGCTGTCCGACTGCGCAGCCAGCGCGTCCAGAGGGCGGCCCGCTGGGAAGGGCAGCCCCAATTTCACCCCCACCCGGTCGATGAGCTGTCCGGCGGAGAGGTCGGTGGTGCCACCAATGCAAGCAGCCCGGACGTTGCTCCCCTCCGGCTCCACCAGCAGCAGCTCCGTGGTTCCGCCGGAGAGGTGCCAGGCCAGCAGCGGGCGGTCCAATAAATCCAGCCGCCCCGCCGACCAGCAGGCGGCGGCGATATGCCCCTGTTGGTGGGAGAACGCAAAGAAAGGGACCCCCAGCGTCTCCGCCAACACCCTGCCCTGGGACTCTCCCGCCTGGAAGCAGGGCATATAGGACCCCTCCACCGCACGGGGACAGGTGCTGGCACCCACGGCCTCCAGTCCCTCCAGCCAACCGGCCTCCCGCAGGGCAGCAAACCGCTCCGGCAAGCGCTTGACGTGCTGAAAGAGGGCGTCGCTCTGGCGCAGACCCAGTTCCCCTTCCCGCACCGTCAGCAGACGGCCCTCGTTCCGGCCCGTCCCATCGGGGCGGTAAACGGCAGCGGAGGTGGTGTAATTGCTGGTGTCGATGCCCAGGCAGCTCATTGCTCCGCCGCCTCAGCCCGGACGAAGGAACCCAAAATGCCGTTGACAAAGGAGACGACCTTCTCATCCTCGTACTTCCGTGTCAGCTCCACTGCGGCGTTGATGGCCGCGCCGTTGGGGACCTCCGGCAGATACAAAATCTCGAACATTGCCACCCGCATGATCGCCGCCGCCACTCTGGGGATGCGCTCGAACCGCCAGCCGATGGCGTAGCGCTCGATGAACAGGTCCAGCTCGTAGCCGTGGTCGCCTACGCCAGTCACCAGGCGGCGGATGTAGGCCAGTTGGGTCTCGTCCGGGAACTCCCCGTACAGGGGGTCCTCCTGAGCCAGTTCGGTGAAGCGTTCCTCGGTCAGCTGGCCCTCCAGCAGAGCCTGGGCGCTCAGGTTGGTGAAGCCCAGCTCATAGGAAAAATGAACCGCGATCTCTCTTGCGGCAGTTCTGGTCATAACAACTATTCCTCCCACTCATTTCCAGCGCAGCGCCGGAACAAATGTAAATATACAGAAGTTGAGTACATTATACATCAGTTTATGCAAAATGAAAACACTCTTTTTTCTTCAAACACGCAGAAAAAACAGGCATCGGCGGGCCGATACCTGTGAGAATGCCGAAAAGATATTCTATTTTCTGGTTATCCCTTTCACTCAGCCTTATGAGCGTTTGAGCTTTTAGCTTTGTGGTGCTTAGCATTACGTACCACGCTTACCATTTGTATTCCATTACAAACGGATAGTTTCGCTTTCAGCTTTCTTTATTAGCTGTTTCTTTTAGACTGGTAGCAACGGACTAACAGCTAATAGCTAACGGCTAATAGCTTATCACAACGCGGATGATTCAAATGGATGGTCAGATTCCGTTTTATTCCTCCGCCTGGATGACCTTGACGCTGCTGGCGGAGAAGTCCGTCTCTCCGCAGACGATGTCGGTCACCACCGCCACGTCGCTGGCCTCCAATTCCGCGCCACCGGCGGAGACCACCACGCTGACGCTGTTGTCCCCGATGAAGGCCACGCAGTCGGTGTACCCCTTTGCCAGAATCAGGCTCTCAATCTCTGATTCCTGCAACGTGGCCGAAGCCATGGCGGTGATGCTCTCCGCCGCAGCGGAAACGGCGGTCTCGTCCGCCTCCGGGTCGTCTACCGTCTCCTGGAGGATGGAAAGGGCGCTGTCCCTGGCCTCCTCCCGGTTCAGGCGGGCGGTGTCAAAGTAGCTGTCAGTCTCCGCCGCCAGTTCCTCCTCGCCCAGTGCATCCTCCGCCCACTCCCCGTCCTCTGCCGCCAGCGTGCTCTCTGCGGACGATTCCGCCGAGGCGGAGCCGTCCGCGCTGCTGTCGGCGAGCTGGATTTGGGAATCAGAGTTCACCAGCTCTGCCTCCCCCAGTGTCTTACCGGCGGAGACCGAGCTGTCCCCCATGGCGGTGTCGCTCTGGTCATAAGACCAGTTCAGATAGACCGCCACACAGACGAACAGCACAATGGCCGCTACCACCGCGTTACGTTTCCACAGGTTCATCATTCATTGCCTCCCGTTCTTGCACATACTGAGATACTGTCCGCGCCCAGCCCTGTCAGCGCAGCCACCGCCTTGACCACTTGGAGCCGCACTGTGGCGCTGCCGCCGCCGTCGCACACCACCAGCGCCCCCTGAAAGGTGGGGTAGATGACCTGAGTGGTCACGGTGGTCTGCTGGCTGGAGCCGTTGTTGATGACCACGGTGGTGACGCTGGAGCTGTCCCCGTCGGCCTCCCAGTCTGTGGCCAACACCGTTTCACTTCCGGCGGACAGGGTCAGCACCACCTCCGTCTCCCCAACCCCGTCGATTTGGGCAAGGCTTTCCGCCAGCCGGGTCTCCATGGCGGTCAAGTCGAATGCGTCCGCCATCTCGCCGGACGAGGTCTGGGCGGCAGTCTCCTGTTTTTTCGCCGCAGCGTCAGGCCAGGCCAGCAGCACCAGTCCCACCAGCAGAATGAGCAGGGCGTATTGATACCGTTTCAGCGGCTCCAACAGCTTTTTCCAGTCAAAAGGCTTTTTTTCGTTCACTCGCCTCTCTCCTTTTCCGTAAACTGCACCGCCGTGACCTCCAGGCCCAGCTCCTCCTCCGCCAGGGCGATAAACCACGCCTGTTCCGCCTGGCTGAGGCTGCCAGAGACCGTCACCGTCTCCGGCACGGGCATCCCCTCCCGCTGGCCGCAGGAGACGGTGACGGCGCAGGCGATCCCGGCCGCTTCCGCCTTGTCCTCAATATATGCGGCGGTATTCCGGGCTATGAGTTCTTCTGTCAGGGCGCTGTTGGTATCCACCAGCGCGGCGTCGTAGTCCCCCAGTCCGGCATAATAGCTCTGAAAGTCGTCCAATAGCTGGGTATAATCCGCCCGCACCGCCGGCTGCACCAGCACGAAGAAAATCAGCAGGCCGCAGGTCAGATTGCTGACCCGTTTCACCGGTCCCGGCGGCATCATTGCCTGGCAGAGGGCGGTCAGCAGCGAGACCGCCGTCACCGCCAGAATCCACTGGCGCAGGCTTTCCAACATGGTTCCTCTCCCCTTTCAGCCCGTGGCTACAGCCAGCGTCGCAAAGACGGAAATCATCACCAGCAGGGCGGCGGTGCCGGTCATGCCCAACACCAGGGCGAAGGCTCCGGCGATGTCGTCAATGAGTTTAGGGATTTTTCCCTGGCTGATGACCGCCGCCAGTACCGCTGCCAGCCGATAGGCCAGGTACTGCGCCCCCAGCCGCAGGAAGGGCGTGACGCAGAACCCCAGCACCGCCACCACGCCGAAGCTGCCCACCAGATTTTTCACGATGCCCACCCCGGAGAGCACCGTCTCCGTGGCGTTGGAGAGGATACTGCCCACCACCGGCACCATGCTTGAGATGACGGTACGAGTCAGCTTGATGGTGGCTGCGTCAGTCCCTGCCGCCGCCACGCTAGTCAGCGACAAATACCCAGTAAAGAGCAGCAACAGCACCGTCAAGAGGGACGTGACCGCCCACTTGAGCAGCCGGGCAATCTCCCCCAGCCCTCGGTTGTCCACCACCGCGGCGGCGGCACAGGCCGCCGTATAGAGGTAGACGAAGGGAATCAGCACCCGGTCAATGAGTGTGACCAGCACCGTGGAAAAGAACACCGTTGCCATCTGTCTCGCCACGCCGCCGGTGACGGAGCCGCTGGCCACCGAGCAGGTGGTGATGACCGGGATGAGCAGGTTGGAGAAGGTGTCAATGCGCTCGATGGCCGTTTTTCCCAGTTCCATCAGGGAGGACACATCGGACACGGAGACCGCCGTCACCGCCACCGTTCCCACCGCTGACACAGGCCCTTTTGCCCCGCCGGTGACAGCTCCCAGCCCCGCCGCCACCTCACAGAAGAGGACGATGAGCAACAGCACCCCGCTGCTCCCAACTGCGTCCTTGACCGCCGCCGAGAGCTGCCCGGACAGCAGGTCTCCCAGCTCGCCCAGCGCTTCATTCAAGTTGAAACTTTCGTCCAGTTCCAGCTCCGCGCCGGAGGCGGAGGCGGCATCCTCCAGCGCCTCGGTGTCGATGCTGTCCCACTGGGCCTCGGTCACGTCCACGGCCCGGCACACCGGCACACACAGCAGCAGGAGCAGCAGCGCCAAAATCGCAATTCCAACTCGTTTCATAGCAACTCACTGACCAGGGCGACCACCGCCTGCACCAGCGGCATCGCCGCATAAAGGGCGCACAGCCCGCCGCACAGCTCCAGAACCATCGCCACGCTCCCCACTCCCGCGTCCCGGCAGACCTGGGCCGCAAGGCCGGTGACGAGGGCAATGCCCACGGTTTTCAGCAGCGGAGTGAGCAAGTCGTTGTCCACTCCGGCCAGCTCCGCCAGGGTGTAGATCAGTTCGAGAATGTCGGACAACCCCTGCCCCGCCGCCAGCAGCAACCCGGCGCAAATCAGCACCCCCAGCAGCAGGGCAATTTCCCCCGTCTGCCGCCGGACCGTCACCAGGCAGACCACCCCGATCATGGCTCCCGCCGCCAGCTGATAGATGGACGGCATCTCAGAGGTCAAACAGGACCTTGACCAGGTCGAACAGCTCGCTGATCTCCTGCACCACCAGCATCAGCACCACCACCAGCCCCGCCAACGTCACCATAGTGGCCTGCTCGTCCCGCCCGGAGCGAGTCAGCACCTGGTTCAGCACCGAGACGAGAATCCCAATGGCAGCAATACGAAAAATCAGGTCAACATCCATGTTTTTTCCTCGTCAGAATAAAATCAACACCGCCAGCAGCCCCGCCGAGGCCGCCAGGGTATACCACAGCCGTCCCTCTCCCCGCAGCGCCTCCCGCCGCCGGGTCTGGCAGCGGCGAAGGGTCTCGGCGGCGTTCGCCAGACTGTCGCACTGTTCTTCTGCGCCGCAGGCCCCCAGCACCTGCCCCACCTGAGAGAGCGTTTCCTGCTCCTCCCGGCTCAGAGAGAGGCCGCTGGAGCGTATCGCACCGTCCCACAGGGCGGCGAAGGGCCGCTGTTCCAGTTCCTCCAGCCGGAGGGCGGTGAAGAACCGGTGTACTGTCCCCTCTGAGGTGCGCCCAGCGTAAGCCAACAGCTCCTCCATGGGCGGGGCGCAGATGGTCAGCCGCCGCCGCATCCCGTCCAGCGCCTGGGCCAAAGCACCCAACTGGGCGATGTGTTCCCGCTCCAGCCGCAGCCGCTGGCAGACGGGCAGCAGACACCCCATCAGGACGCAGACCGTCCCAACCGCCTTAACCATCCTCCACCGGCTCCACCCGGTAGCTGCGGCGGCTGCCCTGGCGGGAGATGTGGACGACCTGGCGGAAGATTCCCTCGTCCAGCAACCGCCGGTACAGGGGCCGCCGCCGCAGGTCCTCCAGGCTGCCGCCGTGGGCGGTGGCCAGCACCGACACCCCGCAGTTGGCGGCGGCGGAGAGGGCGGCGATGTCCTCCGGCGCGGTGATCTCGTCCGCCGCCAGCAGTTGGGGATTCATAGTCCGCAGCAGCAGCTGCAACCCCTCCGCCTTGGGGCAGCCGTCCAGCACATCGGTGCTGGCCCCCACGTCGAACTGGGGAACGCCGTGCCACAGGGCGGCCACCTCTCCCCGCTCGTCCGCCAGCCCCACCCGCTGGCCGTACCGGTCCGACCCCAGCCGGATCAGCTCCCGCAGGAGGGTAGTCTTGCCCAGCCCCGGCGGGGAGAGCAATAGCGTGGACACCGCTCCCTCTGGGCGAAACACCTGCTCTGCCGCCTCCCAGCCGATGCCCTGGACCGGGTGGGCAATACGGAGGCACAGGGAGGACAGCGCCCGGTAGCCGTGAATTTTGCCCTCCCGCAGGTCCACCGTGCCGGTGACGCCCAGCCGGTGGCCCCCTTTCAGGGGCAGAAAGCCCTGGCAGAGCTTTTCCACCGCCGCGTGGTAGCTGGCGCAGGTGGAAATTTCCAGCGTCAGCCGCAAATCGTCCGCCGTCAACTCCAGGGGCTTGCCCATCCACAACACCGGCGTTTCCCGCCCGTCCGCGCCGCAGAGGGCGAAGGGCCGCCCGGCCCGCAGCCGCAGCTCCTCCGGGTCCTGCCCGGAGGAAAGCACCGCCAGACGCAGCTCCCGAGGCAGAAACGCCGCCGCCTGTTCCAATGGCGTCGCCAATGTGACCCCCTCCTCGTTGTGGTATGGGACAATCTATGTGGCAAGGCGCAAAAAAAGAACGCGCCGCAGCCTTGCAGCACGTTCTTTTCAAAGATGATGCTTTATCGAACGGGGGTGTAGTCGATTTGAGATAGCTCCCCCGTGGCCTCCAGCTTGAAAATTACAGGACGCAGTCCATCGTTGCAGCAGCAAATCGCCACGCCGGGCTTACGAATCCAATCCCCGTAATAAAACAGTTCGTTCCCTGCTCCGTGGGCCAGGGCGAACACATATTGGTAAATGGCTTTCCACGCCTCGTCACACAGGCCCTCCGGCTTGGCGTAGTCCGCGTAAAAGACCTGCCCCTCCCGCAGCATGGGGCAGGCGGTCAGCCCCTCCGCGCCGTATTCTTCCGCCAGCTCTTTGTTCAGCGTGGTTTTCAGCACCGTGATTTTGACCTTTTGCATCGTTATTCCTCCTCCGGGTCGGGGGCAAACCCGTTCAGGTAATACGCCCCCATGGTGAACCGCTTGTCGTAGGTCAGCTCTTTGCCCAGGCAGGGCAGCGGCTCCCAGGCGTTGGCCGCCTCCTCGCTCTCGAACTCAACCTCCGCGTAGGAAAAGGCCCCGTGGTCCACTTCGGAACACTCCAGCACGTGGCCGTCGGGCAGGCGGTAGGCGTGGTAATCCTTGTGGACCATAGGCCGGTCCAGCATCCCGGCCAGTTCCTCGAACTGCGACCGTTCGATGGGGGTCTCGACCTCGTGGCGGGACAGGGTGCCCTTGCTCTTGATGCAGAGGATATAGGTGCAGTCCCCGGTGGCACAGTTGCGGCTGCGGCGGATGCGGACGGTGACGGGGACGTTGGCCAGATAGCCCTGGTCGGTCTCCAGGTGGACGATTTCCGGGTACTCGTTGGGAAAGGCGGTCAGCCAGAATTTGCGTTCGATTTCCATGATGATTTCCTCACTTGCGTTTTTTTCATTGTACAAAATCTTTCCCCTTCCGTCAAGGGGTTGACCGCCGCCCAGATTGACCTTATAATAACTTTTGATTTCAAAGAGTTTTATCAGGTCAAGGAGGTTTTTCCCATGCTCACCCCATCCTTAGACAGCAACGCCAAAGAACCCCTCTACGAACAGCTTTACCGCTTCCTCCGCCGGGAGATCGAGACGGGCCGCATCCCCGCCGGGGAACGGCTGCCCTCCAAACGGAAGCTGGCCAGCGACGCCCACCTCAGCGTGGTCACGGTGGAGACGGCCTACAGCCAGCTGGTGGCCGAGGGCTACCTCCGCAGTGAGGACCGGCGGGGCTTTTTCGTCCAACAGGCGGCCTCCCGCCCGGAACAGGCCCAGCCACTGTCACCGCCGCTGCCCACCTCTCCCGCGAAACCCAGTTGTCCCTATGACTTCGCCACCAACGCCGTGGATGCGGAGTTTTTCCCCTTCTCCACCTGGGCAAAGTTGACTCGTGAGGTTCTCTCCAGCCGGGACAGCGCGCTGCTGTCCGCAGCTCACCCCCAGGGGGTACCAGAGCTGCGCCAGGCCATCGTCAGCCACCTCTACCACTTCCGGGGCATCCAGGTGCAGCCGGAGCAGATTGTGGTAGGGGCCGGGTCGGAGTATCTGCTCTCCCTGCTGGTCCAACTGCTGGGCCGGGAAGGAGGCTACGCCGTGGAGGACCCTGGCTACCAAAAGACGGAACAAATTCTCTCCCACAGCGGCGCGCAGGTGTACCCCATCCCCGTGGACGAGCAGGGGCTGCGGGTGGACCTGCTGGAACAGTCCGGGGCGCGGGTGGTCCATGTGACCCCCTCCCACCACTTCCCGCTGAGCCTGGTCATGCCGGTGACCCGGCGGCGGGCGCTGCTGGACTGGGCCGCCGCCCAACCGGACCGCTACATTATTGAGGATGACTACGACAGCGAGTTCCGCCTCTCCGGGCGGCCCATCCCCGCCCTCCAGGGCCTGGACCGAGACGAGCGGGTGATCTATTTGAATACGTTTACAAAAAGCCTGGCGCCCTCCATGCGTATCAGTTATATGGTGCTCCCAGCACAACTGGCCCGCCGCTACCAGCAGGAGTTCTTCTTTTACTCCTCCACCGTTCCCTCCTTTGAGCAGTACACGCTGGCGCTGTTCATGGATCGGGGACATCTGGAGCGTCACATCTGGCGTACCAGAAAAAACTACAAGCTGCGCCGAGATGCCCTGCTAAACGCCGCAAAAAGCGAAGGTTTGACCGAATTTTCCGACTTTTCCGGCGGCGAAGCGGGGCTGCATCTGCTGCTAAAGGTACACACACAGCGGACAGAGCAACAACTTGTGGAAGACGCTGAGGACGCCGGTGTCCGGGTCTACCCCCTGCGCCAATTCTACCGTCTCCCAGTACCTGCGTCCTACATCCCCACCTTTGTCATGGGGTACGCCCGGATGAGTGAGGAGGAGATTCAAGAGGCGATTCACCGTTTGGTGATATGCTGGAAAACAGTCTGAATTTTCGCCCAAAACTTTTTGCATCTCATTTTCCATAAGTTCCGAACCGCCGCCGGAGCTTATGGAAAGCAAAATTATTTTTTCGGTTTGAGTGTAACATTTTGTTACTAATTTTCTGTTACTTCCCCAAATTAAAGCGATTAATCCTCATTTTTTTAGGCGTTTTGACTTGGGTATTCTTCCCATTCACTCGTTTTTGTTCAAATTTTACTTGACAACAGCCGTTTTTAGGTATATACTGCAAGAGCGTTAAGAATTGTAACAAAAATTACAAAGCGTAACCAAATCACAATAGAGTGTTTACACTCTATTTCTGTGGAGGTCTATGTATGATTCAACCGAATACTGTGGCGGCGTCAAAACGTCTGGCGTCCCTTGCTATGCGTCTTGTCGCCGTCTTTGCCCTCGTGCTGGCAGTGGTTCTTGTGCTGGCCAACCCCGCGAAGGCCAAAAACGTCTATAACATCCAGGCGGACTCCGACACCTACACCATCGAGACCACATCGGACGAGGTGGACGAGGTGCTGGACGAGGCTGGAATCGATGTCAGCGCCACCGATACCATTGACACCCAGGAATCTGAGGACGCGGTGGACGTGTCTATCACCCGCGCCGAGTACGCCACCCTGACCGTGGATAAGACCCTCTCCACTGTCCTCCTTCAAGAGGGTGACACCGTACAGGATGTTCTCACCCGCCTGAACGTGGAGCTGGGTGAAAACGACATCGTGTCCATGGACCTGGACGCGACCGTCAGCGGCGGCGACTCCATCGTGGTCAACCGGGTGGAAATCACCTACTACGACGAGGTGGAGACTTCCGCCTACGACACCGCCCGCGTCGCTGACCCTGACAGCTACATCGGCACCGAGTACATCAAGCAGGCCGGCGTCGCCGGGACCACTACCTATACTTACGAGAAGAAGATCATCGATGGCGGCGAACCCATCATCACTCTGGTAAACACCGAGACCACCGACATGGTCACTGAGATTACCGCCTATGGCACCAAGGTCTATTTCTCCGGCCTCAGCTCTCTGAGCGCCTCCACCGTCTACATGACCAACAAGGACGAGGAACTGGGCACCGTTACCATGTCTGACGGCAGCACCTACGGCTACAGCTCGGTGAAGAGCTTTACCGCCACCGCCTACACCTCCAAGTTCGGCAAGCACACCTCTACCGGGCGCACCGCTCAGGTGGGCGTGGTCGCAGTGGACCCCTCTGTCATCCCCTACGGGACCCGGATGTACATCACCAGTGGCAGCATCGTCTACGGCGTCTGTGTGGCCGGGGACTGCGGGGTCAAGGGCAACACCATCGACCTGTATTACGACTCTAAATCCCAGTGCTACTCCTTCGGTCGCCGGAGCTGCACCGTCTACTTCCTGAACTAAATTCGTTACCCTCTCCCCTCCCCTGCCGGGACATGTTTCCGGCGGGGGAGGGTTTTTTGTTCCCCCCTCGCAGCAGCAGAAAAGCATTTGACAAAAGTGCTATTCTATCGTATTATCATGTTATAAAAACAGGCAAGGAGGTATCCGCCATGAAAATCGAAACCACCCTCCCCATCAACAACGGGACCGAGCTTTATCTGGTCAAAGACACCGTCACCCGCCCCAGAGCGGCGGTGGTCATCGTCCACGGACTTTGTGAGCACCAGGGCCGGTATGACTACGTGGCCGCCCGGCTCAATGCCCAGCAGCTCAACGTCTACCGCTTTGACCACCGGGGCCACGGGCGCTCCGGCGGCAAGCGGGTCTATTACGATGACTGGAAGGAAATCAGCGACGACGTGAACTCCGCCGTTGAGCTGGCAATCCAGGAGAACCCCGGTCTGCCCGTCTATGTGGTAGGCCACAGCATGGGCGGCTACGCCACGGCCTGCTTCGCCACCCGGTTCCCCGGCAAGGCGGCGGGCATCATTCTCTCCGGCGCGCTGACCCGGTACAACAACCCGCTGATGGGCCAGCTGCCCATTGCGGCCCCGGCGGACACCTACGTACCCAACGCTCTGGGAGACGGTGTTTGCTCCGACCCGGCGGTGGGCGAAGCCTACACTGCGGACCCCTACGTGGAGAAGCAGATCTCTGTGGGCCTGATGAACAGCCTGGCCGGTGGCATCGGCTACCTGAAGGAAAACCCCGCCCGGTTCACCGACCCGGTGCTGATTATGCACGGGCAGAACGACGGCCTGGTCAGCCCGCTGGACTCCCTCCAGCTCTACGCAGAGATTGCGTCCCAGGACAAGGCCCTGCGGGTCTACGCCGGGATGTGCCACGAAATCTTCAACGAGTTCGACAAGGACGAACCCATCGGGGATATGATCGCCTGGCTGAATAAGCGCATCTGAGGGGCGCTGCCCCTCTCCCCTACTGGGACATCATTTCCTTAACACCCACGAAAGCACGGCGCACCATCGCCGTGCTTTCGTTATGAGCCAATCAAAATTTTTTAACTACGGATATTGACGAAAACCCCCGAAAGGACGTATAATGAAGCGGTCTGTACTGTGGCTTTTCCCACAGCAGGCCGCTTCTCCCGCAAGTATCCTCTTTTTGCGGTTACAATAATAGATACAAACATCATTTTGGAGGTTTTACCGTTATGAAAAGTTTCCACCGACAGATCACCGCGCTGCTTCTGGCGTTTTCCCTCTGTCTCTCCCTGCTGACCGGCTGCGCCGGTGGCAACAGCTCCACCCCCGCTGCGGATACCAGCGCCGAAGGCTCCGCCGCCGAAGCCAGCGCCGCTGCCGAGGTCACGGATAGCGACACCAGCGCTAACAGCTCCGCCGAGACGGACCCCGCCGACGTTTCCGACAGCGCAGACAGTTCTGCGAACGTTGACGCAGAGGAGACCGCCGCAGTCTCCGGCCCCTACGACTACACCGTGCAGATGGACGTGACCAACGTGGACTTCGACGCCCTCAGCGCCCTGAGCAACGAGAGCCTGTCCTACGGGTTCAGCAACAGCAACCGGGACGAACTGAACCGGCCTGACGGCATCTATTACTATGACAACTACTATAGCCAGTACAACGGCTACACCCACATCGACACCGAGGAGAAAACCATCTACCTGACGATGGACGAGGGGTACGAGAACGGCTGTACGCCGGAGATTTTGGACACCCTGAAAGAGAAGGGCGTCACCGCCGTGTTCTTCATCACGAAACAGTTTTATGACGAGCAGCCCGACCTGATCCAGCGTATGATCGACGAGGGCCACATCGTGGGCAACCACACCTGCGCCCACCCCGCAGGCGGTATGCCCCAGCTGGGGGCTGAGGCCGAGTACGAGGACATCAAGACCCTGAACGACTTGGTCTATGACACCTTCGGCTATCAGATGAGGCTGTTCCGGTTCCCGGAGGGCGTGGCCAGTGAGCAGGCCGTGGCCCTGCTGGACCAGATGGGTTATAAGAGCGTGTTCTGGTCCTTTGCCTATAAGGACTACGACACCGAGAACCAGATGGACCCGGACGAGGCCCTCAGCGCCTGTCTGGAGTACCTGCACCCCGGCGCGATCTACCTGCTCCATGCGGTGTCCACCACCAACACGGAGATTCTGGGTGACTTCATCGACGGCGCACGGGAACAGGGCTACGAGTTCGGCGTGTTCCCGGTGGAAGATTGACCGACGGAATGAACGTACAACCCCCACGCTTTCCCTCGCGGGAAGGCATGGGGGTACTTTTGTCTCATTAGCAATGGCTTAGGACTTCCATTGCACATTGCTCATTGCAAATTGCAAATTGTTTAAGCGTTGCCTCCGTCCTCACTGGCGGGCACGTCAATGCCCATCTCCCGCATGGCATCCATGATGTGGCTGGTGCTGACATCCCGGAACTCCGGCTCTCCAAAGATGGAGAACAACCACTCCACGCTCATGTCCAGCCACTTTTCCACGTGGGGGCTGAGGACCTGGGTGGAACCGTTGGCGCTGGTGACGTTGGCCAGGCTGTACCCGTGGGGACCCTTCTGGAACAGGTGGAACTCACACAGCAGTCCGTGGTCGTCGTAGGCGGTCACCAGATCCAGGCACATGCGCCGGGTCAGAGTGTCCTCGCCGGTGGTAAACACGAACAGAGGCGGCGCGTCCGCCGTCACCTGGGGCGCCAGGTCCAGCCAACGGGCCTCCTCCGGCGTTGGCTCGTCCTTACCGGTCAGCAGGCGGCACATCAGTGTGTTGCCGTCCATCACCAACTTGGTAGCGGGATAGCCCAGAATCAGGCCGTTGGGCTTCTCCTGCCCCAGCAAGCCCCCGGCCAGCGCCAGATGCCCTCCGGCGGAAAAGCCGCAGGCCAGAATCTTCTCCGGGTCGATGTTCCACTCCTCCGCGTGGGCGCGAATCAGGCCGATGGCCCAGTCCAGCTCTTTCAGCGGGGCAAACCCCGCCGCATCCCACCCCAGGGAGTAGCGCAGCACGAAGGCGTGGAGGCCCTTGGCGGCGTAGGCCAGAGCCACCGGCTCCGCCTCACGGGGAGAGTGGTAGAGGTAGCCCCCGCCGGGACAGATCACAACCGCCGGGCGTTTGACCTCCTGGCCCAGCTTCAGGCTGCCGTCCAGCAGGTAGCCCTCCAACGTGACCTTTTCCCGCTCCGGGTGGGAGATTTGTATCGTTTTCATCCTGTTTGACACCTCTTAGTAAACTGTTTTGGAATGGTTTCTGTGCCGAAAAAAAGAGCTGACCCAAACCGTACTCACGTTCTGGTCTGGGTCAGCTCTCTGCTATTTTGAAATCAAGTACCATAACCATTTCCTCACTTTCACTGGCACGGCTGGGCAGCAAACCCATACAATGGAGCTTCTGTGAACGGGGCACCTCGCAACCACCACACCTGCGCTGGATTACCTCCCTCAGCCTTGACCGGGGACGGGATTACCACGGGAATCTTGTGGCTTCGCGCTGTACCAAACGGAAGGGACACCATCGGCGATCTTAGAACTCAGGGCAGCCGCCGGAACACCACCCACAAGAGAAAGAGTACTCTCGTTTTCTCTCACTTCTTTTTGTTGAATAAAGTATAACAGACCGCGCTCTATTTGTCAAGCACTTTTTCAAACTTTTTATTCTTTCTTTTTCCGAAAGAATACACCCGGCGGGAAGGGACCTGCCCTCCCTGCCGGATGTGAAACTGTCTCAACTATCCTCGTGGCCGGAGAACGCCTCCGCGTCGGCGGCGGCGCTCATGGCCTTCGCCAGCTCCAGGTTGGCGTCCAACCCGGACTGCTGGCCCATTTGGAGCTTCATCTCGCTCCAGCGCTCCTTGCTGACCAGCACCTTCCGGGGCTTAGACCCCTCGAAGGGACCGACCACACCGGCCTCCTCCATCTGGTCCACCAGACGGGCAGCTCTGGCGTAGCCCAGTTTCAGCTTCCGCTGGAGCATGGAGACCGAGGCCATCTCCGTCTCCACCACGGTATCCACCGCGTCCACAAACAGGGGGTCTCTCCCCTCGTCCTGCTCCGGCTGCTGGTCTGTGCCGTCCGGCATGGTCACATTCATGGCGGAGGCCCCGCCCTTGCCCTTCTTGTCGTTCTGCTTGGCGAACTCCTCCACCTGCTGAATGACTTCCTCATCGTAGCTGGGCGCGGAATTTGCCTTGATGTCCTCAATGACAGCGTTGACCTCTTCCTCGGAGATGAAGCAGCCCTGCACTCGGCGTTTGCCCTTGCCCAGAGGGGCAAAGAGCATATCGCCGTTGCCCACCAGGTTTTCCGCGCCGGAGCTGTCCAAAATGATGCGGGACTCCAGAGAGGACGCCACCGCCAGAGCGATCCGGGAGGGAATGTTGGCCTTCATCAGACCGGTGATGACATCAGTAGAGGGCCGCTGGGTGGCGATGATCAGGTGCATTCCGGCGGCACGTCCCATCTGGGCCACCCGGCAGATGGATTCCTCCACCTCCTTGGCCGCCACCAGCATCAGGTCGGCCAGCTCATCGATGACGATGACCACACGGGGCAGCTTTTTGGCCCCCAGGTCGGGATTGGCCTCCACCACCGCGTTGTAGGTGTTCAGCTCCCGCACTCCCTGCCCGGCGAAGAGCTGGTAGCGCTGCATCATCTCATACACCGCCCATTGCAGCGCGCCCGCCGCCTTTTTGGGATCGGTGACCACTGGGATGCGCAGATGGGGGATGCCGTTGTAGTTGCCCAGCTCCACCATCTTGGGGTCGATCATGATGAGGTTCACGTCCTCCGGGGAGGACTTGTAGAGCAGCGAGACGATGAGGGAGTTGGTACAGACCGACTTGCCAGAGCCGGTGGTACCAGCTATGAGCATGTGGGGCAGCTTGGCGATGTCCCCCACCACGTTGTTGTTGGCGATGTCCTTACCCACGGCGAAGGCCACAGGGGACTTGGCCTCCCGGAACTCCTTGGAGTCGATGACCGAACGGATGGTGACCTGGTTGACCAGCTTGTTGGGGACCTCGATGCCCACCACCGAGTTTTGCCCCGGCACTGGGGCGATGCGGACGCTGACCACGCCCAGGCTCAGGGCAATGTCCTTGGAGAGGTTGGTCAGCTTGTTGAGGCGGATACCCCGCTCCAGCTCCAGGTCATACCGGGTGACAGACGGTCCGCGTGTGACCTCCACGATGTTGGATTCGATGCCGAAGGACTGAATGGTTTCCTCCAGCAGCGCTTTGGTTTCCTCCAGCTCCTTCCCGGCGGCGCTGCCGTTGACCCCCTCCGCCTGATGCAGCAGAGCAACAGAGGGAGCGTGATACCCTTCCTCCTTCGCCGCCGCAGTCGTGGGCGGCTCCTTTGCAGGCGTCTGAACGGGAGCGGTGCGTTTTTTCTTGGACTTTTTCGCGGGCTGTTCCTCCTGCTCCTCCTGCTGCGCTCTGGCCAGATAGTCCCCCGGCGTGCTCACCGCAGGGGTGCCGTCAAACAGCTTTTCCTGTTTGCCCCGCTTTTTGGGCAGCTGGTTGGCGGGAATAAAGTCCTGTCCCTCCGGTAGGATGGTTTCCACCACAGGCGGCTCCACCTCATGGGGAACAGGTTCCACCTCGTCCACCGGCAGATCGTATTCCCTGCGGAATCGCCGCCTGGAAACGGGGCGAGGAGCCGTTTTCTTTTCCTCTGGGACTTCCATTTCCAGCTCCTTCGGCTCTTCCTCTTCCGCGTCCTCGTTCTCATCCTCTTCCAGGTCGTAGGCCGCGCCGGGCTTCAGCCGCTCCAGCAGACTGGGACGGGGCTGCTCCTCCACCGCCTGCCGCGCCGCCTTTGCCTTGCGGCGTTTTTCCTGACTGGCGGAAAAATTGCTGATGATTTTGTCGGCCAGCAGCTCCGGCGTGACGCAGGTCAACACCATGACTACAGCTGCCGTCACCAGCAGCAACAGGAAGAACGCCCCCCACCGGCTGAACACCTGAGAGAGTGCCACCGCCGCCGCTCCGCCCAGCACACCGCCGGTGTACCCCTGTCCCTGGAGGTCCCACAGGCGGCTCACACCGTCGGTAGCCAGGTTCAAGTCCAGGGTGCCGAGAACAGTATGCACCATCGCTCCGACCAGCAACGGCAGCAGCAGCGCGCAGACCGTCCGTCCCAGGACAGGCCGGTTCCGGTGGAAGAACAGCACGCCGCTGGCGATGAGCAGTCCCACCGGCGCGACCCAGTAGCCGCAGCCAACTAGCCCCCGCTCCAGCCACGCCAGGAAAGCGATAAAGCTCCCCTGCACCTGGAACCAGCTCAGGGCGGAGAACACCGCCAGCGCCAGCAACACCGCAGCCCACACTGTCCGGCCAGTACCGGCCTGAGCCGTATTGCGCCGCCCGGCAGGAGTCGTGGTTTTCGCTTTTGACGCGGCGGGCTTGGACTTTTTCGCGGCGGAAGTGGTCTTTTTAGCGGTCGTTTTTCTGGCCTGGGCAGGCTTTTTTGCCGTTGTCTTTTTTGTTTGAGATTTTTTTGTCTGACTTGCTGCCATAACAAATTCTCCTTCGTGCAGAAACCGCTGACGGCGCGCCCCAGCCCTTGCGCCAGGTCCGTTTCATCAGCGGTTTCATTCGTGAATCCGGCAGGCGTCGGGGCCGCCAGCCGAATTGAATAATAGTGTTGCCTTAAAGCACGAAGCTAAGTACCAGGGCCAGTACACCTACGCCCCAGCAGTAGTAAGCAAACGCGCCGAATTTGCCCTTGTCGGAGAGCAGATTCACCAGCCGAATAGCGAAGTAGCCGGAAACAGTCGCCACCAGCACACCCACCAGGTAGACCGGGATCATATCCGCGTCAATACCCACCTCCAGCGCATCTTTCAGACTGAGGATGTTGGCTCCGATGACCGCCGGGATGCTCATCAGGAAGGAGTAACGCACGGCGTACTCCCGCTGGTAGCCCCGCAGCAGGCCCGCCGCGATGGTTGTACCGGAGCGGGACAGACCGGGCACCGTGGCCAGGCCCTGGGCGCAGCCCACCACCAGAGCGTCCACAATGGTGGAGGTTTTCTCCGTCTTTTTGCCGTGGGCCATGCGGTCAGAGACAAAGAGCAGGGTACCCGTCACCAGCAGGGCGAAGCCGATGAAATAGGTGTTGCTATAGAGGCTGTCCACCAAATCCTTGATGGGCAGCACCAGAAACAGGGGCAGGGTGCCCACGATAATGAGCAAAATCATCCGCCGGGCGGGAGGGACCTCCTTGCCCTTGGTGCCGCCGTGGGTCAGGTCGCCGATCCACCGGAAGAACTCCAAAATCATCTCCCAGATGTCCCGCCAGTAGACGATAAACACGGCGATCAGCGTTCCCAGGTGGAGCAGCACGTCGAAGAACATGCTGGTCTCTTCCGCGCTTTGCAGCCCCAGGAAGTTTTGAAACAGCGAGAGATGGCCGGAGCTGGAAATGGGCAAAAACTCGGCGATGCCCTGCACCAGGCCCAGGAAAGCGGATTGCAGATAGGTCATAGGTTTGGTTCCTCCAAAACAGGCGAAATGGATTCAGGTTCAGGATTTAGTCGTTGTAGAAGGCCCGCATTGCCCGATAGGTCATATAGCAGTCCAGCTTGCTGGACACCTCAAAGGGAGAGTGCATGGCCAGCAGCGGGGTGCCCGCGTCCAGCGTGGGGATGCCCCGGCGGGTCATATAGTGGGCTATGGTGCCGCCGCCGCCCTCATCTACCTTGCCCAACTCGCAGATCTGCCAGACCACGCCTTCGGCGTCCAGCACCCGGCGGGCGTAGGCCACCACCTCGGCGGGGGCGTCCGACGCGCCGCTCTTGCCCCGGCTGCCGGTGTACTTGCACAGGCCCACGCCCTTGTTCAGCCGGGCGGCGTTGCGGGTGTCATACACGTAGGCGAAGTTGGGGTCGTAGGCGGCGGTCACGTCCACGGAGAGACAGAAGGAGTTCTCAATGCAGGTGTTCAGGTCGGCGCCCTGAGCGCGGCACAGGTCGGACAGGAAGATGTCGAAATAGGCGCTGTCCATACCGGTCAGGCCGTAGGAGCCGATTTCTTCCTTGTCGGTGAGGATGCAGATGCCGGTGCGCTGGAGGGTGTCCTCGCTGTCGAAGAGGGCCTTGAGGACGGCGTAGCCGCAGACCCGGTCGTCCTGGCCGTAGCCGCCGATCAGGGAGCGGTCCAGGCCCACGTCCGCCGGGTGGTAGGCGGGGACAGCGCACAGCTCAGCGGAGATCAAATCGGCCTCGGTGATGCCGTACTTTTCGTTCAGCAGGTTCAGCACCATCAGCTTGACGCGCTCTTTTTCTTCCGTCTCCGGGACGGGGCAGCTGCCCAAAATGATATTCAGGTCCTCCCCCTTGATGGCCTGCCACAGAGGTTCCTTGGACTGCTTATCCGCCAGGTGGGGCAGCAGGTCGGGAATGGTCAGCACGGGGTCCCCGGCTTCGTCCCCGATGCGGACGGTGACGGTGGTGCCGTCCGCCTTGCAGACCACGCCGTGGAGGGCCAGAGGGATGGAGACCCAGTGGTATTTGCGGATGCCGCCGTAGTAGTGGGTCTTGGCCAGTGCCAGCTCGCTGTCCTCATAGAGGGGGGTGGGCTTCAGGTCCAGCCGGGGGCAGTCGATGTGTGCGCCGCCGATGACCGCGCCCTGCTCCATCGACTTCTGCCCGATGACTGCCAGCAGAATGGATTTGTTGCTGATAACGCGATAGACCTTGTCGCCGGGTTTCAGGGCTTCGCCCCGCACCAGAGGCCGGTAGCCCCGCGCTTCCGCCATTGCCACGGTCTCGGTCACGCACTCCCGCTCGGTGCGGCCCTTGTCCAGGTAGTCCTTGTACCCTTCGCAGTAGGCGTTCATTTCTGCGCGCTCCGCCGCCGAAATGCGGTCATAGCCGTTGTCCCGGTTCAGCAAAAGCGTTTCCTTTTTTGTTTCTTCCATGATAATCGGCTCCTATCAAAATCCAAAATTTAGGATACCCCTTTGTATCAGCCTTTTTAGTGATTTCAAACGGAAGCCCTCTCCACCACATGGCTGCGCAAAAAGGATAACCAGTTTCAAAAACTACTCACACATTGTATCCATTTGTTTGCGGTTTGTCAACCATCTGCAAGCCGCTCTCCCAGCAGCCGCCGGAACAGTTCCCGCGCCTCCGTCTGAAACGCCTCCCGGCTGCTGTCGTTGACCAGCACGTAGTCGCACCTGGCCCGATACCATGCCTCGTCCTTCTGGGCGGCGACTCTGGCGCGGGCGTAGTCCTCGCTGATGCCTTCTCTGTCCATAATGCGCCGCACCCGGACCTCTGCCGGGGCGCAGATGGCGATAATTTCGTCGCAGTCCTCCCGCAGCTCGCTCTCCAGCAGAGCCACCGCGTCAATGGCCGCTCCAGCGCGCCCGGTCTGCTCCGCCTCCCGGACCTGGCGGCGGACCTCCCGGACGATGAAGCCGAAGGTGATACCATTTAAGTCGGCCAGCGCCTGTGGGTCGTGAAATACGATGTCCCCCAGCTTCTTCCGGTCGATTCCCTCCGGGCCGGACACCGGCCCAAACCGGGCGGTCAGCGCCTCTTGCAGAGGTACACTGGTGCGCAGCAGCTGGTGATAGATGGCGTCGCAGTCCAGAACCGCCGCGTTCAGCGCATCCAGCTCCCGGAGGGCGGTGGTCTTGCCCGCGCCGGTGCCGCCGACGATGCCCAGCACCTTCATCGGACTTCCACCACGTGGAACCCGGCGGCCTTTTTCAGCCGGTTGCCCACAGCCAAGCCCAGCCCCTCGGAGTCGGGGCACTGGGCGTAAATTTCCTGCACCTGGGTGCTGTCGAAGGCCCGCAGCGCGTCGAACACCCGCCGGGCCTGCTCCGCCTTGTCCTCCACGCTGCCCAGAGACTGCACCACCTGCTCCGGGTAACGCTCTGCGAACTCGTCAAAGCAGATGACCCCGGAGTACCGGCCCACGTTGGCTTGAATGAACCGGGCGCTGCGCTCCGGCTCCCCTACCACCACGGTGACGGGTGCCTTGGGCGCATAATGCCGATAGGCCATGCCCGGGGCGCGGGGAACCTCGCCGGGGGCCGGTTCACTGGTGACCGCCCCGTTGATGCGGACGGTGCCAATCACCGCCTGAATGTCCTCCAGCGGCATCCCGCCGGGGCGGAGCAGCTGGGGCGGCTCACAGGTCAGGTCGATGATGGTGGACTCCACCCCCACGGCGCAGTCTCCCCCGTCTACGATACCCTCGATTTTGCCCGCCATGTCCTCGATGACGTGCTGGGCTGTGGTGCAGCTGGGGCGGCCTGACGTGTTGGCGCTGGGGGCTGCCACCGGCACCCCCGCCGCCCGGATAATGGCTAACGCCACCGGATGGGAGGGGCAGCGAACGGCAACAGTATCCAGCCCGCCGGTGGTGCGCTTGGGCACCACGTCTTTTGCCTGCAAAATCATGGTCAGGGGGCCGGGCCAGAACTTCTCCGCCAGACGGTAGGCCACCTTCGGCACGTTTTTGCAATAGTCCGCCAGCCAGTCCGCCGAGGGGACGTGGATGATGAGCGGGTTGTTAGAGGGGCGTCCTTTGGCCTCGTAGATGCGGCGCACCGCGTCCTCGTTCAACGCGTCTGCCCCCAAGCCGTAGACGGTCTCCGTGGGGATGGCTACCAATCCGCCCTCCCGGATAATATGCGCGGCCTGGTCGATCTCTTCCTGAAATCCCTCGACCTCGGGGATGATAAACAGCTTGGTTCTCATGCTTTGCCTCTTAACGGTTTATAACGAATGTTCCGCCAGCTTCTCCGCTTGTGCGGCAGAGGCCAGCGCGTCGATCAGCTCGTCCAGCGCTCCATCCAAGACGTTGTCCAGCTTGTAAAGGGTCAATCCGATCCGGTGGTCCGTGACCCGGCCCTGAGGGAAGTTGTAGGTGCGGATGCGCTCGTTGCGCATCCCCGTTCCCACCTGGCTGCGGCGGTCCGCCGCCACCGTTTCCTGCTGCTCCCGCAGCTTTTGCTGGTAGAGCCTGGCCCGCAGAATTTCCAGCGCCCGGTCTTTGTTTTGGAACTGGCTGCGCTGGTCCTGACACTCCACCACCGTCCCCGTGGGGATGTGGGTCACGCGGATGGCGGAGGAGGTCTTGTTGATGTGCTGGCCTCCCGCGCCGGAGCTGCGGAAGGTGTCGATGCGCAGGTCGTTTTTGTCCAGCTCGAACTCCACCTCGTCCACCTCCGGTAGCACCGCCACGGTGACGGTGGAGGTGTGGACCCGTCCGCCGGACTCGGTCTCCGGCACCCGCTGGACCCGGTGAACGCCGGATTCGTACTTCATGCGGGAATAAACGTCCTCGCCGCTGACAGTAAAGGTGATTTCCTTTACACCACCCAGCTCGGTCAGACTGGCGTTGGCGACCTCCTGTTTCCAGCCCCGCCGGTCGCCATACATGCCGTACATCCGATACAGGGAGTGAGCGAACAGGGCGGCCTCCTCTCCCCCGACCCCGGCGCGGATCTCCACGATGACGTTTTTGCCGTCGTTGGGGTCTTTAGGCAGCAGCAGGATTTGCAGCTCCCGCTCCAGCCGCTGAGCGTCCTCTTTGGCGGTCTGGTACTCCTCCGCCGCCAGCGCCCGCAGCTCCGGGTCCGGGTCGCGGGACAGCTCCTCGGACTGCTCCATCGTCTCCTGACAGCGCTGCCACGCCCGGTAGGTGGTCACCAGCTCCTCCAGCTCCCGCAGTTCCCGGTTCAGTTTTGCCACCAGAGCGGCGTCGTCGTAGGTTTCCGGCTGGTTGAGCCGGGCCTGTACCAGACTGTACCTCTGCTCCAGCTGCCGCAATTTTTCAAACATATTATATCGTTCCTTTGTCAAACAGCCAGGATTTCACCAGCGCCGCGCCCTCTCTGGCCCGGAAGTAGGTCTTGTAGAAAATTCCGCCCGGCAACGGTGTGGAGAGGGTGCTGATGTCCAGCCCAATGCGCCGGGCCAGCAGCTTCACCCGCGCCAAATGCGCCCCGTTGCTGACCACCAGCAGGTTTTCCGTGGAAATGCCCTGATTTTGCAGCAGCCGGGCGGAAAACAGCAGGTTTTCCAGGGTGTTGGTGGCGCTTTCCTCCAACAGAATCTGCTCCCGTGGGAATCCAGCCTCTTCCAGGTAATCCGCCATGCAGGAGGCTTCGGAGACCGGCTCATCGTCCCCCATCCCGCCGGTGACCACCACGGTCATGTCCGGGTGGGCGTCCAGATAGTCCAAGGCGGCATTCAGCCGCGCTTTCAGCACCGGGGAGGGTTCGTGGTTCCAGAGATTCGCCCCCAGAATCACCATGACCTCCGGTTCCCCGTTGATTTGGCTGTCAGAGTTGGTGTAAATCATCGCTTCCAGCCCTCCAAATAACACGCAGACCGCCAGCACCCCGGCGGCGGTGGCCCGGAGCAGCCATTTTCTCTGGCGGGGCGGCAGCAGCGCGGCCACCGTCAGCAGCGCCAACAGCGCCGCCAGACCCCACAGGACCATCGCTCCAAAGAGCCACGGGCGGCCTCCCGCGTATAACAAATATCCTCCGGCGGCCAGCAGGAGCAGCGCTCCCGCCCCGCCCAGGGGCCAGCGCCGAGCCAACGCGTTCACTGCTCCGCCTCCAGCTCCAGGGACAGTGTCTCCCACTCCTCGTAGAGGGCGGCAAGCTGTTCCTCCAACGACTGCTGCTCCACTGTCAGCTCCTGGAGCCGCTGGTAGTCGGTGGCGTGGGCCTCCATCTCGCCCTCCAGTTCGGCCTGTCGCTCCTCGGTTTTGGCGATCTCCCGCTCGATTTGGTTCAGGCGTTTTTCCAGCTGCTTGGTGCCGCCGGTGCGCCTGGGCTTTTCCTTTTTGGGTTTCTCCACCTTGGGCTGGAGGACGCTGCGCAGCTCCTCTTCACGGGCCTTTTTCGCCAGCCACGCCTCATAGCCGCCCCGGAAGTCGGTGATGTGTCCGTCCTCCAGCACCCAAATGCGGGTGGCGAACCGGTTGATGAAATACCGGTCATGGGAGACGAACAGCAGTGCCCCGTCGTACTCCTCCACGGCGGACTCGATCCACTCTCTGGAGGCGATGTCCAGGTGGTTGGTGGGTTCGTCCAGCACCAACAGGTTGATGCGCTGGTCCATGAGCATACACAGCCGCAGACGGCTCTGCTCTCCGCCGGAGAGGGTGGAGACTTCCTTGAATACGTCGTCCCCCTGGAAGCGGAAGGCCCCCAGCCGGTCTCGGGCCTCCTGCGCCGAACAGTTCTGGGCGTAGAGCATGGTGTCCAGCAGCGTCCGGTCAGGCCGGTCAAAGCGGATAATCTGGGGCAGATAGCCGGGACGCACCGAGGGGCCAAAGTGGATATTTCCCCGGTAATCCTTGTCCTCCCCCAGCAGAATTTTCAAAAAGGTGGTCTTGCCGGTGCCGTTGTCCCCCAGCAGGGCGATACGCTCTCCGCCGATGACCTCTAAATTCACATCCGAGAACAGGCTGCGGCTGCAGAAGGACTTGCCCAGCCCGGTCAGGGTAAACAGCTCGTCTCCCCGGAAGTCCCGGGTGGCAAAGCCCATGGTCATAGCCCGCTCTTTTGCCACGGGACGGCCTGTGGTGCGCAGCCGCTCTACCCGCTTCTCGATGGCGAAGGCGGTCTTGTGCATTTTCTCCGTCCCCCGCTCGTGCATCAGGGTGGCGGTGGCGGTCAGCTGGGCGATTTTGGCCTGCTCTTTTTGGTACTGCTTCAGCTGCTCCTGGTAGCGTTTTTCCTTCTCCACCACGTAGAACGAGTAGTTTCCGGCATAGAAGCTGGCCTTGCCCCGGTCAATTTCGATGACCCGGTTCACCACCCGGTCCAGGAAGTACCGGTCATGGGAGATGGCCAGCACGGTTCCCCGGAACCCGTCCAAGTAACGCTCCAGCCACTCCACGGCGTGGAGGTCCAGGTGGTTGGTGGGTTCGTCCAGCAACAGGATGTCCGTGTCCTCCAGAATCAGACGTCCCAGGTTGACGCGGGTCTTTTCACCGCCGGAGAGCATCTCGAAGGGCTGCTTGCGCATCTCCGGCGAAATGCCCAAGCCGTTGCAGACCTTGCTGATTTGCACCGGGATGTCATAGCCCCCCGCACGGGCAAACTCCGCGCTGAGGAAGTCGTAGCGGTTCAAAGTCTCGGAAGAGACATCGCCCGCCGCCATTTTCGCGGCCAACTCCTCCATCTCCCGCTCCATTTTGTGGACCCGGACGAAAGCGTCGTCCAGCACCCCCTCCACGGTGCAGCCGTAGGGGTAGACGGGGATCTGAGAGATGAGACCCATCCGCTTGCCGGGGGCGATGGAGACCACGCCCTCGTCGTAGTCGTATTCCCCGGTCAAAATCTTGAACAGGGTGGTCTTTCCGCAGCCGTTTTTGCCCAGGATGCCCACGCGCTCCCCCTGATTCACCTGGAAGGAGAGGCCGTCCAGCAGGTTGTCCCCAATGGTAAAGGATTTTACCAGATTTGTCACCGATACGTCGATCATTGTCTCTAATCTACCACCATTTTCAATCTGTGAAGTATATTAACTTCACAGCTTTGTTTCATTCTTTTTCGCTGGTAATGGTCTTGATATACTCCACCAGCTCTTCCATTTTCATGCCCCGGCTGGCCTTGCACAGCACTGTACACCCCGGCTTGACCACCTGATCCAACACGGCCTTGGCCTCTTCCTTGGTGGGACGGGTATAGCACTCCGTTCCGGGGTACTCCGCCGCGCCGTTGTAGATGTTTTCCGCCAAGTCGCCCACGGCGATGAGGATGTCGATGCCGCACTGTCCCACAAAGCGGCCCACGCCCTCGTGGAGGGTGGGACCCAGGGACCCCAGCTCCAGCATATCCCCCAGTACGGCAATGCGTTTGCCGCCGGAGAACTTAGACAGCACGTCCACCGCCGCCCGCATGGACTGGGGGTTGGCGTTGTAGGTGTCGTTGAGAATGGTGATTCCCTCCCCCCGGTGGATGATGTCCATCCGCATCCGGGTGGGGACAAAGGCGGTGACGCCCCGGCGAATCTCCTCGGTGGTCATGCCGAGCCAGCTGCCCACGGCGCTGGCGGAGAGAACCGAGTAAATCATATAACCGCCCAATCCGGGGATGGTCTGCTTCCAGCTGTCCTGGGGGGCCTTGACCTCCATGACCATGTGGTCGTCATAGTTCTCATCCAGGCTGACGCAGCGGAAAGTGTTCCCCTCCTCCGCGCCGTACCACATGATTTGCTGGCGCAGCTTACCCTCCAGGGTGCGCAGCAACGGGTCGTCTCCGTTGAGGACGGCCGCGCCCTTGCCGGTCATGCTGTTGAAAATCTCGCTCTTGGCCCGGAGGGTGTTCTCCCGGCTGCCCAGATTCTCGATGTGGGCGTCACCGATGTTGGTGATGACTGCCACGTCCGGGCAGACGATTTTGGTCAGGTAGTCGATTTCCCCCAGATGGTTCATGCCCATCTCCACCACGGCCACCTCATGCTGGCTGTCCAGCCGAAACAGGGTCTTGGGGACGCCGATGTTGTTGTTAAAGTTGCCCTCGGTTTTCAGCACCCGGAACCGCTCGCTCAACACGGCGGCAATCATGTCCTTGGTGGTGGTCTTGCCCACGCTGCCGGTGACACCCACCACCTTCACCTGGAACTTGTGACGGTAGTACCGGGCCAGGTCGCCCAGTGCCAGGGTGGTGTCCTCCACCTTAATATAAAACTTCTCCGGGTCGTAGTGGTTCAGCTCCACGGCGGTCAGCGTCCCGGCGGCGCCGGATTGCAGGGCTTTTGCAATGTAGGTGTGGCCGTCGAACCGCTCCCCCACCAGAGGGACGAACAGCGCCCCCTGGCTCATGGTCCGGCTGTCGGTGTCCACAGAGTTGACCAGAACGTTCAGGTTGCGAAAGCTGCCCAGCAGTTTGCCGTGGACGGCTTCGACGATTTCCCGCAGGGTAATGGGTTCCATTTTCTCCTCCTGTCCCGGTCAGCCCCTGATGCGCAGGGACTCGTTGACGATGGTTTCGCACAGCTCGCCGTAGCTGATGCCCACCACGGCGGCCTCCTGGGGCACCAGACTGGTGGGGGTCATGCCGGGCAGGGTGTTGATCTCCAAAAACCAGGGGGTGCCGTCCTCGGTGACGATGAAATCCGCCCGGGCGTACACCGCCATACCTACGGCGCGGAACACCTTTTCGGTGTCCTCCCGCAGGCGGCGTTCCCACTCTTCCGGGATGGGTGCCGGGGTGACTTCCTCCGCCGCGCCGGGCTGGTACTTGTTCTCGTAGTCGTAAAAGCCGGTCTTGGAGATAATTTCAATGGAGGGCAGCGCCCGGTCCACCAGGTAGGCCACCTGAATTTCACGACCAGCCACATACTGCTCCAGCACCACGCTGGCTCCCAGGGGAACGCAGTTCTCCAGCGCCTGCACCAGCTCCTCCCGGGTGCGGGCAATGGCTACGCCGATGGAGCTGCCGGAGGCCAGCGGCTTCACCACCACAGGGAGGGCGGTGCGCTGGGCGATGGCAGGGATGTCCGCCGGAGTGTAGGTGACCTTTTCCCAGGCAGGGGTCTGGACCCCGGTGGGGATGACCAGCTTTTTGGTCAGGTCTTTGTCCATGGCAATGGCCGCCGCCAGGAACCCGGTGCCAGTGAAGGGGATGCCCAGGGTCTCCAGGGTGGCCTGGATGCGCCCGTCCTCGCCGCAGGCCCCGTGGAGGGCCAGAAAGACGATGTCCGCCAGTCGGCACAGCTCCAACACGCCTTTCCCAAAGAGGCTGTCGCTTTTCCACTTCCGGGACACTTTCAGCGCTGCCAGATCCGGGGCCTGACGGGAGACCTTTTTCCAGTGTTCGGGCAGCGGGGCCTGAAACAACGCCTCCAGAGACTGGGTCTCGTCCTCAATGCCCAGGTACAGATCCACCAAGGCCACCTGATGGCCCCGGCCCCGCAGAGCTTCGGACACCAACACGCCGGAGGACAGGGAGACGTTGCGCTCGTCGCTGAGGCCCCCCGCTAAAACAACGATTTTCATACAGTTAAAACTCCTTTTCGCGGAGATCAGGCGGCAGTTTCGTCCCGGCACACAGCGCAGAACAGAAAAGTGGGGCTTGCACCCTCTCGCCAGGCAAAAGGCCGCCGAGCCGATAAGATTGCATACAGTATATAGTATAGCACACCGGAAAGCGTAACACAACCGAAAAATCAGGGGGATTCCGGAGCAAAAAAAATTCCGCTCACAGCTAAATTTCCTCTTGCAAAACGGCGGAGAGGGTGGTACAATATGCGATAGCTCCGGCGGGGCGAAGAGACGGTCCTGCGCAACGGCAGACCGTGAACCAGGTCAGGCGGGGAACCGAGCAGCCTTAAGCGGACCCTGTTGTGTGCCGCAGACAGCCGTTTCCAAACTCTGCCGGAGTGTTTTATTAGCTATTAGCTATTAGCCGTTAGCTGTTGGTCAGATACTGCCAGCTAAGAGCTAGGAGCTAATAGCTAATCGCTTATTTTGGAGGTGGGAGCGGTGTACCAGGCCCTGTACCGCAAATGGCGGCCCCAGACCTTTGACGACGTGGTGGGGCAGTCTCATATCACCCGGACGCTGAAAAAGCAGGTGACCACCGGCCACCTGTCCCACGCCTATCTCTTCACTGGCACCCGCGGCACCGGCAAGACCACCTGCGCCAAGCTGCTGGCCAAGGCGGTGAACTGTGAGAACCCGGTGGGGGGCAACCCCTGCGGCCAGTGCGCCGCCTGCCGGGGCATCGACAGCGGCTCCATTTTAGACGTGGTGGAGCTGGACGCCGCCTCCAACAACGGCGTGGACCAGGTCCGCGCCCTCCGGGACGAGGCAGTGTATGCCCCCGCCGCGGTGCGCCGTCGGGTGTACATCATCGACGAGGTGCATATGTTGTCGGTGGCCGCCTTCAACGCCCTGCTAAAAATTCTGGAGGAGCCGCCGGAACACCTGATGTTCATTCTGGCCACCACCGAGCTGCACAAGGTCCCCGCCACCATTTTGTCCCGGTGCCAGCGCTTCTCCTTCAAGCGCATCCAGCCCGCCGACATCCAGAACCGTCTGCGCTACATCGCCCAGGCGGAGGGCATCGACCTGACCGAGGACGGCGCCGCGCTTCTTGCGCGGCTGGCAGACGGCGCCTTGCGGGACGCCCTCTCCCTGCTGGACCAGTGCGCGGTCTCCGGCGGGCGGGTGGACAAGGACGCGGTGCTGGACGCGCTGGGTCTTGCGGGCAACACCAAGACCGCCCATATCATGAACCACATCCGCCGGGGAGAGAGCGCCCAGGCCCTGACCGAGCTGGGGGAGCTGTACGCCGCCGGCAAGGACGTGGGAGCGGTGCTCTCCGAGCTGGCGGGGCTGACCCGCGACCTGCTGCTGCGGCAGACCACCGGTGGCAGCGCCCCCGGCCTGATGGCCGGAGGATACGACGAGGCCACCATGCAGGCCCTGTCCCGTGGTCTTTCCAGCCAGCGGCTGCTGCACATGCTGACCCTGCTCCAGGACACCCAGGCCAAGCTGAAAACCAGCGCCAACCGGCGCACCGACGCGGAGCTTTGCATCATCCAACTGTGTGACCGGACGCTGGACGGCTCGGTGCTGAGCCTTTCCGAGCGGCTCAGCCGCATCGAGGCGGCCTGGGCCAATGGGCAGCTGGGCAGCGGAGGAAATGGCCGCCCTTTTGAGGTAACATCTCCGGCGGAGGAGCCGATTTCTGAACCGCCCCTCTCGCAGGAGGAAACACAAGACCAGCCGGTTGAACCCGTTCTGTCCACGGACGGTGAACCGTTGGAAATTGTTTCAGAACCGCCAGTAGAACCAAACCTGCCGGAGGAAGGATCGCCTTTTCTGGAGGACCCGCCTTTTGGGGAAGCGCCGCCTCTCCCGGAGGAACCTCCCCTCCCCGAACCGCCTCTCACCTCTCAGACGATGGCGCACCCGGCACGACCAGCGCCGCCGGTCAAAAAAGCGCAGCGAAAAAAAGGCAGTAAGCCGACGGGAGACCCCCGGTTCTGGCAGGAGCTGGCCCCCACGCTGCAAAGCGCGGTGGGGCCCATCGCCTTTGGCTTCATCTCTAAGCAGATGGTGTCGGGTTTGTACGCCGACAGTGTGCTGACCCTGTACGTCTCCGACGAGGGAACCAAAAAGTGGTTCTCCGGTGAGGATCGGCGGGCCAAACTGGAACAAGCCGCCGCCGCCAAAGCTCACCGCCCGGTGCAAGTGCAGCTGGTGGTGGGAAAGCCTGAGGAGACCAGCGCAAAGCCTCATGTCTCGTCACCCAAGGAGCGCGAGGCCGTCAGGAAGCCTGCCCAGACGAAGGCAAAGTCTGTTGAGGACAGCCCCACGCCGTCCCAAAAGGCCGAACCCGTCCCGGAGCCGTCCCCGGTTGAGACGGACCCGATGGAGGAATTGCTGGCCTTCGCCCAAGGCGAGGGCAGAGGCATCGTTACGGTAGAGTGAAATACAATGTGCAATTTGCAATGAGCAATGAATGGATTTTCAGCCCTGTTCGCTGCAAAAGGGGTACCGGAAAACAGGTGGTGTTCCTCGCCGCAAGGCGATGGGAAGAGGCTAGTTTTTGCTATCATTGCACATTGCACACTGCTAATTGCTAATTAAACAATAGAGGAGTTTGAACCATGGCAAAAGGATACAACAGCCGCAACATGCGGGGCATGGGCGGCGTAGACAAAAACATGCTGCGTCAGGCCCAGAAAATGTCTGCCGATATGCAGAAGAACCAGACCAACCTACAGAACCGGGAGTACGCCGCCCAGTCCGGCGGCGGCACGGTGAAGGTGGTGGTCACGGGCCAGCACCGGCTCAAATCCATCACCATCGACCCGGAGGCCCTGTCCCCGGAGGACGCGGAGCTGCTCCAGGACATGGTGCTCACCGCTGTCAACGACGCCATGGCCCAGGCGGACAAGGACGCCGCCGAAACCATGAACCGCATCACCGGCGGTTTGAACCTGGGCAACCTGGGACTGTAATCATTCTCGACTGAGAGTTGTCAGCGGCAGAAAGGGGCGACAAATTGTGGACTGGTTTCGCAGACAGGAGAAAAAAGCGCCTTCCCGCCCAACTTCGGCTGACGTTGTGCGGCGGCGGATGGTGTTTCACGGCCAGGTGCAGGGAGTCGGCTTCCGCTGGCAGGCGTCGAACCTGGCCCGCCAGAGAAACCTGACCGGTTGGGTGCGCAACTGCGACGACGGCACGGTGGAAATGGAGGTCCAGGGTCCCAGCGCCGACCTGGACGCGCTGCTGGCCGACATCCGCCATATGCGCTATGTCCGGGTGGACCGGGTGGACGTGTCAGACATTTCCACAGTTCCAGAGCGGGAGTTCCGGGTCACCTACTGACGGAGGAAGAAAAAAGAGATGGGGCTGTGGATCGCGGCGACGCTGTGCGCCTTTTTTGTAAAAGGGATGTGCGGCTTCGCCAACACGCTGGTTTTCACCGGTATCCTGAGCTTTGTCAACGCAAACGTAGCCATTTCCCCGGTGGAACTGTTGGTGGTCTATCCCAGCAATTTCATTTTGGTCTGGGCGGAGCGTAAGTCCGTCCAGTGGCGTTACTGCGGCCTCCTGAGCCTGCTGGTACTGGCGGGCAACATCCCCGGCGTGTTGCTGCTGAAAAACGCGGATTCCCAGGCGGTGAAGCTGTTTTTCGGCGCGGTCATCACGGCGCTGGGCGTTGAAATGCTGCTCCGGGAGCGGCAGAAGGAGCAGCGGCAGCAGTCCAAGCTGGTGCTGGCGGTCATCGGCGTTCTCTCCGGTGTGTTGTGCGGACTGTACGGCGTGGGTGCGCTGCTGGCGGCCTATGTCAGCCGCGTCACCAGCGACAGCCGGGAGTTCAAGGGCACCATCTGCGCGGTTTTCATCGTGGAGAGCACTTTTCGGGTGGTGGCGTATACTTATTTGGGCATCATCACCGCTCAGGTGGTCCGGCAGGCCCTGCTGCTGCTCCCCGTGATGCTGGTGGGGCTGTTTTTGGGCATGAAAAGCAGCCAGCGGCTGGATGAGGCGCTGGCGCGGCGGGTGGTGACGGTGGCACTGATTCTGTTCGGCGTCGCCCTGATTGCCGAAAACCTACCGTTTTAACCCTGTAGTTGCGGAAAGACAGGTGACAGAAATGACCATACTTTGGGTGTTGATTTTCCTCTGTATCGGGCTGCTGCTGTGGTCGGGTCAGAAGCTCTACCACATCCACATGAACCAGGCGGACGGCGAAGCGCAGACAGAGGAGAACAAGGCGGCGGAGGACTATGCCCTGAAACGCTCCGGCGTACTGCTGGGGTGTATGCTGGCGCTGTGCCTGGCACTGAACATCCTCCGGTGACGAGTTGCGCCTGTGCGGACGCAAAGATGATAAAACCATAGAAACCACGCGGGCAGCGGAAAAATCTCCGCCCCGCGTGGTTTTTTGCACTTTTTCTCGGTTTACAGCGTCCCAAACACCCGCTCCGCCGTGTTCAGCGTGCGAACGATGTCGTCGGCGGTGTGGGCGTTGGAGAGGAACATGGCCTCGAACTGGGAGGGGGCCGCGTATACGCCGCCCGCCAGCATCCCCCGGTAATACCGGGCGAACCGCTCCAAATCGCTGGCGCAGGCCCCGGCGTAGCCGGTGACGGGGGTTTCTGTGAAGAAAATCGTCAGCAGGGACGAAACCTGATTGACCTGCACGGGGAGGCCCCTGGCCTCTGCTATTTGCCGCAGGCCGGAGGCCAGCATTGCCCCCTTCTGGCTGATGTTGGTGTAGACCTCGGGGTGCTCGTAGAGGTAGGTCAGCTGGGCCAGCCCCGCCGCCATTGCCACCGGGTTGCCGGAGAGGGTCCCCGCCTGGTAGATGGGGCCGCAAGGTGCCACCTGCTCCATGTGGGCACGGTTGCCGCCATAGGCCCCCACAGGCATCCCGCCACCGATGATCTTGCCGTAGGTGACCAGGTCTGCCCGGACGCCGAAGTATTCCTGGGCGCCGCCGGGGGCCAGCCGGAACCCGGTGATGACCTCGTCGAAGATGAGCAGCGCGCCGCTCTGGTCGCAGAGCTGCCGCAGCCCCGTCAGAAAACCCTTCTGGGGCGGGATGACGCCCATATTCGCGGCCACCGGCTCCACGATGACCGCCGCCACCTGACCGGGATTGGCATCCAGCAGGGCGGCCACGCTGTCCAGGTCGTTGTACTGGGCGGTCAGAGTGTCCCCGGCGGTGGAGGCGGTGACGCCCTTGGAGTCAGGGCTGCCGCCGGTCAGCGCGCCGGAACCAGCCTTCACCAGCATGGAATCGCTGTGGCCGTGGTAACACCCCGCGAACTTGATGATTTTCGTGCGGCCCGTCACCCCACGGGCCACCCGCAGAGCCGACATGACCGCCTCGGTGCCGGAGTTGACCATCCGCACCATCTCCAGGCCGGGAACCATCTGCACCATCAGCTCGGCAATGTCCACCTCCGCCTGGCAGGGTGCGCCGAAGGACAGCCCGTTGCCCACCGCCTGCTGGACGGCTTCCGCCACAGGGGGGAAGTTGTGGCCCAGAATCATGGGGCCCCAGGAACCGACGTAGTCGATGTACGTCCGGCCCTCCACGTCGCAGATGTGGGAACCGTCCGCCTTTTCGATAAAGCGCGGCTCGCAGCCCACGTTTTTGCAGGCCCGCACCGGGGAGTTGACCCCGCCAGGCAGTACCTTTACCGCCCGTTCAAAGAGAGTATGAGAATCCATCAGCCGATGTCTCCTTTCCGCATGGCGTCCGCCAGCTCCAGGGCGTAGTACGTAATGAGGATGTCCGCGCCCGCCCGGTAGACGGAGACGGCGGACTCGCACATGACCCGGTATTCGTCGATCAGCCCTGCGGCGGCGGCGGCCTTGACCATGGCGTACTCGCCGGAGACGGCGTAGGCGCAGACAGGCAGGTCGTAGCGGTCCGCCACCCGGCGCAGTACGTCCAGATATGGGAGAGCGGGCTTGACCATCAGAATGTCCGCGCCTTCCTCCACATCCAAATCGCACTCCTTCAGGGCCTCCTTTGCGTTGTGGGGGTCCATCTGGTAGCCCCGGCGGTCCCCAAAGGCAGGGGCGCTGCCCGCCGCGTCCCGGAAGGGGCCGTAAAAGGCGGAGGCGTATTTCGCCGCGTAGGACAGGATGGGGGTGGTCTGGTGGCCGTGCTCGTCCAGCGTTTTGCGAATGGCGGCGATGCGCCCGTCCATCATGTCGGAGGGGGCCACCATGTCCGCCCCGGCCTCTACGTGGGACAGGGCGATTTTAGCCAGTACCTCCAGGGTCTTGTCGTTGTCCACCTCCTGACCGGAGAGGATACCGCAGTGGCCGTGGTCGGTGTACTCGCACATGCACACGTCGGTGACAACGTACATCTTCGGGCAATAATCTTTAATGGCGCGGATGGCCCGTTGAATGATGCCCTCCGGGTCATAGGCGGCGCTGGCGCAGCCGTCCTTGTGGTCTGGGATTCCGAAGAGCAACAGCCGGCTGACGCCGTGGGCCAGGCACTTGTCCACCAGGACGGGAACCATGTCCACCGACCAGTGGTATTGTCCGGGCAGGGAGGGAATTTCCCGCTGAATGTTGATCCCCTCTACGAAAAACACCGGGTAAATCAGGCTCTCCGGGGACATCCGGGTCTCCCGCACCAGCTTGCGGATGGAGGAATTGCCCCGCAGACGGCGGGGACGTTTTGTCAGGTCCATTTGATTCATCTCCAGGTTATTTTGAGTCGCATATTCTATATTATGGGTATCCCTTTTACTCAGCTATTAGCTTCGTGGTTCTTGACATTACGTGCTGCATTTGCTGTTTGCGTTGCTTTACAAATGGCTGAATTTGTTTTCGCTTTTATTTGAAGCTGTTCACTGTTGGTTGGTAGTGCCTGACTAACAGCTAATGGCTAATAGCTTATCCTATTGGCCCGTCATGCGGTACATCAGCGCCGCGCCGTTTTCCTTGAGCCACTTGTCCCACTTCCAGTAATCGGGGAACACCCGCAGCACCTCGGCGTAAAACCGGTCGGAGTGGTTCATCTCCTTCCGGTGGCACAGCTCATGAACCACCACGCTGTCCAGCACCTCCGGTGGGGCCAGCATCAGCAGACAGTTGAAGTTCAGGTTGCCCTTGCCGGAGCAGCTGCCCCACTTGGAGCGCTGGTTACGGATGGTAATGCGGCCATAGGTCACGCCGATTTTGGGCGCGTAGTACCGCACCCGCTCCGGGATGACCTTCACCGCCTGGTTCGCCAGGGCGCGGATCTCCTCTTCTGTCAGCAGGGGCAGGTCCGACAGGGCGGCCCGCCGTGCCTCGTACTGGGCCAGGTTCTTCTCGATCCACGCCTGGTTTTTGGCGACGAACGCTTTGATTTGCGCGTCTGTCGTGCGCAAAGGGGCGCGGACGATGACGCCTCTGGCGTCCACCTGGACCGACAGGGTCTTTCGGGAGGAACGAATTACGGTGTATTCCATGAGTGGGCGCTCCTTTCTGCGGCTGTTTGCTAAGGCGTTCGGGGTTCTCTCGCACCCAACGCCTGTTTTATTGTATACTACGAAAAACAAACCGTCAAGGCGGCGCTTCACAATTCGGCAGGGACGAACGCCCGCTCTCCCCTGTTTTTGGGGCTCGAGAATCCCCTTCTCCGGTGCTGGGCGGCCCCTCCGTTCCGCGTTTTTCGTCCTCTTTCGCGTTTTTGCAAAATTCAGCAACTGACAGTGGAAATATTTCTGAATTTGTGGTATGCTATGCGTAAGGTATAAAATTGTTGAATTGTGCGCTGAAAGGAGGGCCGTGTCACATGGAAAAGAAAAGAATTGCCCTGATCCTTTTGCTGGCCGTCCTGTTGGCTGCGGTCGTTCTCTCTGCGTATTTGTACTGGCAGACCGACTGGAAGGCCCCCACTTTGGTGGTTGTGGAGGAATACGAGGCGGATTATGGCGCGCCAGTCTATCTGTACCAGCTGGTAGAGCAGGCGTCGGACCGCAGCGATTACACCCTCTCCCTGTCCGGCAGCGGCCAAATCAACGAAGAGGAAAAGACCATCACCTTTTCCAAGCCCGGCAGCTATCCGGTGGAAATCACCGCAGCCGATGTCCACGGCAACACCGCTACAGCCACCGTCACCGTCCGGGTGGTGGACCGGGTGGAACCGACGCTGGAGGCGGAGAACCTGACCGTCTATCTGGGAGAGGAACCGGACTACCTCTCTGGCGTCACCGCCACGGACGAGGTGGATGGCGACTTGACAGACGAGGTGCGTGTCAACAGCACCAAGGTGGATTTGGAGACCCCCGGCCAGTACGAGGTCACTTACTCCGTGTCGGACAGCTCCGGCAACAGCGCCAGCTGCACCGCCACCGTCACCGTGGCCCAGCAGCCCGCCCAGGAAGTTGCCCTGAGCCGGACACAGCTGTACCTGGCTGGCAACGAATACGAGCAGCTGGAGGCGGCCATCTCCCCCACCGACTGGGAGGGAACCATCGTCTGGACCAGCAGCGACACCTCCGTAGCCACTGTGTCCGATGGGCTGGTGGTCTGGGCCGGTCAGGGAACCTGCACCATCACCGCCACTGCGGACGATGTCTCCGCCGAATGTCAGGTGACCTGTACCGCTCCGGCGGCCACCTCCGTCTGGCTGAACTGGCACACCCTGACGCTGTCGGAAAACGCCACCGCAACCCTGACCACGACGATCTACCCCTCCAACTGGTCCGGCGACATCACTTGGACCACCAGCGACGCCACCGTCGCCACCGTGGACGCCAGCGGCAATGTGGTCTGGGTGGGAGCGGGCAGCTGTACCATCACCGTCATCGCCGGAGAGCAGAGCGATGTCTGCATCGTCACCTGCAAATCTTCCACAACAACCACTACTACCATCATAGATGATTGGCTGAGCGGGCTGCTGGGGGACAATTAGCTATTAGCTGTCAGCTTTTAGCTATTCGTTTGGCTGTGCTTGGTTTTTCTCTGTTCTTTTATTCTTTTGCAGCACCAAACAAACAGCTTCGGCGAGTGATTCATTCTTACCTTTTGCTTACCATACTTTACAATGGCTATTTTCGTTATTAGCTCTTAGTATTTCCTTTTTAGCTCTACGTTTTCCGCTTGTAGCGCCCGACTAACAGCTAACGGCTAATAGCTAACAGCTAAAACAAAGGGGGTTCCCATGTCCATACCGCTGCCGGAAAACGTAATCTCTATCATTGACCGCCTGGGCGCCGCCGGGTATGAAGCCTACGCCGTAGGGGGCTGTGTGCGGGACGCCCTGCTGGGCCGGACGCCGGAGGATTGGGACATCTGCACCTCCGCCCTGCCCCAGGAGGTTATGGCGTGTTTCCCCCAGTGCAAAATCCATACGGTGGGCCTGAAACACGGCACCGTCCTGCTGATGCTGGACGGTCAGGGCTATGAGATCACCACCTACCGGACGGACGGCCCTTACCACGACCACCGCCACCCGGACGGGGTGCAGTTTGTCCGCAGCCTGGAGGAGGATCTGGCCCGGCGGGACTTCACCATCAACGCTATGGCTTACCATCCGGTCCGTGGGCTGGTTGACCCCTTCGGTGGGCAGGCAGACCTGTCGGCGGGGGTGGTCCGCTGTGTGGGAGAACCTGCCCGCCGGTTCCAAGAGGACGGCCTGCGCATTCTGCGGGGCCTGCGCTTTGCCAGCCGGTACGGGTTCCAAATCGAGCCAGAAACCGGCGCGGCCATCCGCCAACAGGCGGAACTGCTGCAATTCGTCTCCGGGGAGCGGATTTTTACGGAGTTAAAGGGCTTTCTCGCCGGAAAGGGCGCGGGTCAGCTGCTGCTGGACTACCGGGAACCATTTGGGGCGGTCATGCCGGAGCTGGTTCCCATGTTCGACCACCCCCAGCACAACCCCCACCACTGCTATGACGTGTGGGGCCACACCTGCCACGCGGTGGGCCAGGTGGCGGGCGATCCGTTGCTGGGTCTGACCATGCTGCTCCACGACGCGGGGAAGCCCCGCTGTTTCAGCCGGGATGAGAACGGCGTGGGCCACTTCCACGGCCACCCGGCAGAAAGCGTCAAAATCGCCTCGGACATCCTGGCCCGGTTCCACTGCGACAACCGGAGCCGGGACACCATTTTGACCCTCATCTCCTGGCATGACCGGGTGCGGGTTTTCACCCGGCGGTCTGTCCGCCGGATGCTAGCCAGCCTGGGAGAGGAAAACGCCCGGCTGCTGTTCCGTGTGATGTACGCCGACGCTATGGCCCAAAGCCCCGCCACTTTGCCCCAGAAGCTGGAGGGCCTGGCGGAGGGAGAGCGCATTTTGGAGGAGCTGCTGGCAGAGGACGCCTGTTTCACCCTCAAAGACCTGGCTGTGTCGGGCAAAGACCTATTGGCCTTGGGCTACCCTGCCGGGCCGGAGCTGGGGGCGGCGCTGAACGCCCTGCTGGACGCGGTGGTGGAGGAGCGCCTTCCCAACCAGCGGCAGGTGCTGTTGGACGCCCTTCCCATGTTGGAACAGGACGGGCAACCGCACCGTAACCGGAACAAAGGGCAGTAAAACAGGCCAAATGTCGCCCTTTTGGAAAAGTCTCATAAATTTCGGAGAAAAAAACGTGCAAATTTTTCTGGACATACAATATATTTCAATGAAATTGGGCACATTACCGGTTATATTTGCATTTTACTGAATCAAAAAGAGGAAAATTGCCGATTCACCTTCCACTTGCCAGAAAAACCTTCCTGCGGTAAAATAAAAGAGTAGGCGTGGGGATTGCTCTCCGCGCAAAACCGTCATTCTAAGGAAGAAGCGAGGTAATCTTATGGCAGCAGAAGTCAAAAACGCAGTCAGACGCATCGGTGTGCTGACCTCCGGCGGCGACGCCCCTGGTATGAACGCGGCAGTCCGCGCGGTGGTTCGCGCCGCCATTTACCGCGGCATCGACGTGGTGGGCATCCGCCGGGGCTGGAGCGGCCTCATCAACGGCGACGTATTCCACATGACCACTGCAGATGTGGCCCATATCATCAACCGGGGCGGCACCATCCTGTACACCGCCCGCAGCGATGAGTTCCGCACAGTGGAAGGGCGCAAAATGGCCTATCGCACCTGCAAGCTGCTGGGGTTGGACGGCATCGTGGCCATCGGCGGCGACGGCACCTTCGCCGGCGCACTGGCTCTGGCCCGGGAGCATCCCATCTCTGTGGTGGGCATCCCCGGCACCATCGACAACGACATCGGGTGCAGCCACTATTGCATCGGCTACGACACCGCCGCTAACACCGCCATCGAGTGCATTGACCGCATCCGCGACACCATGCAGTCTCACGAGCGCTGCTCCGTCATCGAGGTCATGGGCCACCGGGCAGGCAACCTGGCTCTGTATGTGGGCATCGCCACCGGCGCTACCGCCGTTCTGGTCCCCGAAGAGCCTTGGGACTTTGACGAGGATGTGGCGGAGAAGATCCGCGCCGCTCGTCTGGCAGGCCGCACCAACTTCATGGTGGTGGTTGCCGAGGGCGCAAAGCGCAAGGCCGACGGCAGCCTGGACAATGAGGTCGTGGGCAACGGCAGCGCCGGTCAGCAGGTGGCCGATATGATCCGCAGTGAGCTGGGTCTGGACCCCCGCGTCACCGTGCTGGGCCACATTCAGCGGGGCGGTTCGCCCTCCGCCCGTGACCGTGTCACCGCCACCCGTATGGGCTACTTCGCAGTGGAGGCTCTGGCCAACGGCAAGACCAACCGGGTCATCGTCCACCAGCACGGCGGCATCACCGATATCGACATGGAAGAGGGCCTGAAGATTCAGAACACCCTCAACGAGGACGAAAAGACCGTGTTGAAGTCCATGACTGGCGCGGTGTAAGCTGGTTTCTCTTCATACTGCTTCTTTGAAGTAAACGACCCCGCCGGGTTTCCGGCGGGGTTTTGTTTATAGATTCCATTTTATATCTGGTTGTCACATTTTTTAGCTTCAAATTGTAACCCCTCCGCCACCGCCTAAAGGCGGCGGCCCTCCTCCCCTTTCAGGGGAGGCAAGAGGGGATAGTTCTTGCCGTATAGCTGCGTTTTTACGCAAAAGGGATAATCAGATTTTTTTGTTTGTAATACCAACTTTACAGCGGTCTCCGGGCGGAACGGACCGGCAGCTGCCGCCGCACCTCATCCACCAGGTTCAGGTTCAGCGTGACATCCACCGCGCCCGGCTCCGTCCCCGTCTGGGCCACTACGTCCCCCCAGGGGTCGCAGACGATGGAGTGACCGTAGGAAACGTAGTCGGCGCCGAGATTTTGGGCGGGAGCGGCCCCCAGCATATAGAGCTGGTTGTCCACCGCCCGGCTGCGGAACAGCAGTTCCCAGTGGCGGGGGCCGGTTGTCCGGTTGAATGCGGCGGGAACGAACATCGCCTTTGCCCCCAGGTCCGCCGTCCGCTCGAAGATGGCGGGGAACCGCAGATCGAAGCAGACCGCCAGCCCAAAGACGCCGAACTCCGTCTCGAACACGGCGGGGGCTTCGCCGGGGGAAAGGGTCTCCGACTCCATAAAATGCTGTCCCCCGTCGATGTGGATGTCAAACAGGTGCATCTTCCGGTAGCGGGCCGCCTGTCGGCCCTGCCGGTCAAAGACAAAACAGGTGTTGTAAATGCGCTCCCCTTCCCGCTCCGGGAAGGTCCCCCCTACCAGCCAGATGTGGTTTTCCCGGGCCATGGCAGAGAGGGCCTGCCAGATGGAGCCGCCCGCCGTCTCCGCATAGATGGGGAACGTTTGGGTGTCGTAAGGACAACAGAACATCTCCGGCAACACGGCCAGATCTGCGCCCCGCGCTTTGGCGGCAGCCACCGCCTGGGCTGCGGCGGTCAGGTCCTGGGCCTTCTCCCCCGTTACGAGCTGTTGCAGCAGGCTGACTTGCATAAAAACACCTCCAATATAATTTCCAATTTGCAATGTACAATGACCCAAACCAAACACGCATTGTTTCATATCCAATGCGCAACTTACATCCAGGGCGAAAATTTGTTGCACGGTGTTACAGTTGCTATCGCGCACATTTTCCGAAATAAGCCCCCTATAAACGCAAAAGCAAGGCATAATTGCTCATTGCTAATTGCACATTGCACATTAAAAACAAATCTGTTATACTGACCTCAGACCATCAAAGGAGGTATGTCCCATGGCAGTCCAGTTCCAGCGAAAATACAAGGAGGACCAGCCCGTGCTGGCCATTTGCTACGACTTCGACAAGACCCTCTCTCCTGACGATATGCAGGCCCAGGGGTACATCCAGTCCGTGGGGTACGATGTGGACGCTTTCTGGGCGGAGTCGTCCGCAATGGCCCGGGCCAACGGCATGGACAGCAACCTGGCCTATATGTACAAGATGGTGAAAGAGGCCGAGGGCCGCTTCCTGTTCAACCGGGAGACCCTGGCGGACTACGGTTCCAAGGTGGCCCTGTTCCCCGGCGTGGAGGGATGGTTTGAGCGCATCCGGGCCTATGGCCAGGACCAGGGGGTCATCGTGGAGCACTACATCCTCTCCTCCGGCCTGAAAGAGATGATCGAGGGCACGAAAATGGCGAAGGAGGGCGCGTTTGAACAAATCTACGCCAGCTGCTTTTTCTACGACGAGAACGGCATTGCCCAGTGGCCCGCTCAGGCCATTAACTACACCAGCAAGACCCAGTTCCTGTTCCGCATTGAGAAAGGGGTGCTGGATGTCAACGACCCCGGCGTCAACGATTTTTTCCCGCCGGACCAGAAACGGGTCCCCTTCCGCAACATGGTCTACATCGGGGACAGCGACACCGACATCCCCTGCATGAAGCTGGTGAACACCTACGGCGGCCACTCCATCGGCGTTTACGACCCCGCCACCAACGACCGGGCCAAGGTACACCGGATGCTCTGCGACGACCGGGTGCGCTACATCGCCCCCGCCGACTACTCCGAAGGATCCGAGTTAGATAATCTGTTGCGGGCCATTATCGCTAAGACCGCCGCCTATGAGCGGCTGGAGGAAAAGCACGTCAGGGATTATGCCGAGGCAAAAAATCCATAAACAGGTCCGTTTGCGTTGATTTTGTGAATGTTCCAATTCTGTAAAGTGAAAACGCTTGTCGCAAAAAATCCTGTTATCATCGTTTTCGGCGAAACTCCTCCCTCTTCTTCAAATTGGGGCGAGCGAGGCCGTCAGCCAGGGTTTTATTCTATAAAGTGAAAACCCTTTGCATTGCAAATTGTCACAGCAGAGACATTCCCAGCCCCACCGCCAGAGACAACGCGCCGGAGAGGGCCAGCAACGTGATTTTTTTCAAGTGGAACCGGCTGAACAGGTATTGATCCAGGGCGAAGATAACGATAGACACCACCCCGCCCATCAGCGGTGGCCAGTTGTACTCCACCCCGATGGAGAGGTTTTCATAGAACATGGAGAGGGCCACGCTGAGCAGCAGCCCCACAATGATGGGGCGTATCCAACGGCGCAGCAGGTCAAAGAAACTGATGCGCTCAAAGGTGGTGTAGAGGTGGAACACCGCGATGAAAATCAGGCCCGACGATGTGATGGAGCAGGCCAGGCCGGTCACGGCCACCATCCAGCCCCCCAGCACGGTTCCGGTGATGTGGTAGCCCACATAGTACCCGATGCCGCTGAGGGTCTTGCACAGGATGGAACCGGGCAGGGCGTTGACAATAGGGACCAGCTGGTTGTAAAATTCAGAGCTGGAAATCATGCCATCTGCCACGAAGATGCCGTCCGCCACCGCCAAGTAAGCGTCACCGCCGCCGAAGGAGATGACCGCCGACAGCAGCGCCTTGGGAATAAACAGCGGTGCGTCCTGGGCAAACACCAGCGCCGGGATGGACAACGCGATGAGGAACAGCAGCCACGCCCCCACGTCCTTGACCAGCGGCTTCACGTCCAGGGTCACATCCTGGTTGCGGTTACGGCCGTCCCGGTAGTAGCAGACCATGCTGAACACGCTCAGCAGCACCATGACGGTTTTAATCAGGTTCAGGGAACCGTCGAAGCTGATGAATTTCCAGTTGCTGATGCGCAAAATATAGAGGACGGAGACCACCACGGCGATTGGCCAACGCCGCCTGCTGGTCCAGTGGCCCCCCACGTAAAAAATCAGAAAAAACGCGATAGCCAGCACGTTGATGGTGGACAGCTGGAACAGCGGGGAGCCGTCCAGCCCCAAAATCTTGTAGAAATTCTTCGCGCCGGTCAGCAGAAAGACCAGGGCGATGATGAGGTAAACGCCCCATGCCGGCAGATCCTGCACGCTCTCCTTGACGGTGCTGCGGATGTAAATCCCCAGCAGAAAGACGATGTAGGCGGAGATGCCGATGGAGACGTAGACCAGCCAGGTCAGCATGGCCCCGCTGATTTGGGTCAGCAGGGACACCAGCGCCACCGTCAGCAATGCGCCGGGCAGCGCCATCGCCGTGGCGGAGAGGATCATGCCGCGGGTCCCGGCCACTTGGCGGCCTACGCCGGTGGCGATCTCCACCGGCAGCGCGCCGGGGGTGATGCTGGCCACCACCACGTCCTTGTTGAACTGGTCGCTGGTGACTTCGATGTCGGAGTCCTTCAACTCCTCCTCGATGACCGGGATGAGGGCGGTGCCTCCGCCGTATCCCCAAAAGCCAATGCTCAACATTCCCTTGACAAGGGACCCTATCTTACCCATACTGCGTTCCTCCCGTCCCGCGCCGCCGCGCCTGGAAAAGAATCTCAAAGTCTGCTTTCGTCCATAATAAACAGCAATATTATAGCGGCTTGTTGTGGACGCCGCAATGGAGGAATTGCAAAATATTTATGAATTGTTTGACTTCATTTCAGACAGGAGAGAACACAATGTCCAAAAATATTGTTCTGGTGGGGATGCCCGCCTCCGGTAAAAGCACCATCGGCGTCATCCTCGCCAAGGAGCTGAAATACCGCTTTACCGACACCGACCTGGTCCTCCAGGAGGCCACTGACCAGACCCTGGTGGAGATTATCGCCCAGCGGGGGCTGGAGGGATTTCTCCAACTGGAAAACGATACCGTGGCCGCGCTGGAGGTCCGCCGCTCGGTCATCGCCACCGGCGGCAGCGTCATCTATGGCCGGGAGGCCATCGAGCATTTGAAGGCCAACGGCATTATCGTCTATATCCGGCACCGATACGAGGTCATTCAGTCCCGGCTGACCAACATCACCACCCGGGGTGTGGCCATGCGGGAGGGCGAGACCCTCTACGACCTGTTCCGGGAGCGGACGCCCCTCTATGAGCGGTACGCCGACGTGACGCTGGAGGCCGACGGCCTGACCACTGAACAGGCGGTGCAGGAAATCATTCGGCTGGTGAACGACTTTACCGCTTAATCCTCCAGAAAGGTCAGAATTTCCGCCATAAACTGGCCCACCACAGCGTTTTCACTGCGAAAAATCTCATGGCGGGCGGTGGGGAACGTTACCTTCCGCCCGTTGGAGAGTTGTGCAAGAAAGCGATCCTGGGCCTCGTTTTTCACCATGGTATCCTGCCCCGCCTGGAGCAGCAGCACCGGCAGACGCAGGTTGGCGCAGCGCTCCGGCTGCATCAACTGCTTCGTCACCAGCAGCGACTCCCGCAGCCAGCAGTAGGTGGCGGCGTTGTTCTGGTACTGCTCGTGCTCCCGCTGCACCTGGAGATACCAGCAGTAGCGGGCGTAAGAAGTGGCACAGGCCCAGTCTCCGTCGAAGTCCTCCTCCCCGGTGAACACCCGCTGGTTAAAGAGGCAGTCCTTCCCCTTCCCTATGGCAATGAAAAACCGGGCCAGGAACAGCGCCACCCCGAACGGGACCCCTTGGGTCTGGGGGGCGATCATGGGGCTGCACAGCACCAGCTTTTTTACCGGCAGCTCTGGGTACAGCTCCAGCGTCAGCGCGGCGATGGCCCCGCCCATGGAGTGGCCCAGCAGATACACCGGCAGGTCCGCCGCCTGGGGGACCACCACCTCTTGCAGAAAGTACCGGTAATCCTCGCAGTAGTCGGTGAACTTGTCCACATGGGTCAGCCACAGCTCCGGCACCTGGCGGAAGGAGTTTCCGTGGCCCCGGTGGTCGCAGATAGCCACGCTGTACCCCGCCTGGAGGAAGTACCAGATCACCTCGGCGTATTTGACCGTCGCCTCCTCGAAGCCGTGGGAGATGGCGACCCAGCCTTTTGCCTCCGGCTGGCGGTACAGCTCATAATAAATGGTCTCGCCGGGGTTCCGGGCAAAAGTCCCCGTGGTTTTGACCTTCGCCAGTTCCTCTGTCACCCGCCCGATTTGGGCGGGGTAATCCTGTTCGGACAGTAGTTCAAACGGTAAACGCATGGGAATGACCTCCTATTTTCGTAGTATCATGATAGGATAACCATACCACAAAAACGGGCTGTGGGCAAGCGCGGAACCGTTCACTTTTCCGCAGCAGAAAAAATGAGAAAAAACCCATTGTATCCCGCAGGCGTTTTGTATATAATAGTGGTTTGGAATTGAACACAAAACACAGGAAGGGCAGGCGGACGCTTTGCAGTGGCGCATCTACTATACAATCGAAAACGGCGAGGCGACTGTCACCCGCTGCGTGGGCGACCAGCCCCGGCTGGCGCTGCCGGACGCACTGGAGGGCTGTCCCGTCACCGGGCTGGGGCCAGACTGCTTTGCCGGGACCGCCCCGGCGGACGCTTGTGAGGCCCCAGAGCCGATTTACCTGCGGGAGACGCCGCTTCCTGCCAAGTCCTACAAGAACCAGACGCTGAAACACCTGACCCTGCCTGCGCATTTGCGCCGGGCGGGAGCGCGGTGCTTCGCTCAGTGCGCCGCCCTGCCCCGACTGGAACTGCCAGAGGGTTTGCGGGAGTTGGGTGAGCGGTGCTTCTACGGCTGCGGCGCTCTGGAGCATCTGGAGCTGCCGAAGGGTATCGAGGCCCTCCCCGACTACACCTTCGCCGAGTGCCGCAAGCTCAGGCGGGTCTCCCTTCCCCACAGCGTCCGCACCATTGGCCGCTGCTGCTTCTACAACTGCACCCACCTGGAGAAATTGGACCTGCCCGACAGCCTGGAGGCCATCGGGGACCGGATGCTGATGAACTGCTTTGAGCTGAAAGAACTGTCCTTCCGCATCGGAGTCAACGGCGGTGCGCTGCTGGCGGAAATCGACCGGGTCATGCGGGTGCGAGTGCGCTACCCGGAGGAGACGGTGGAAGTGGTGCTGACCGAGTACGCTTTGGAGTACGAGGAACTCATTCAGGCCAAACAGTTCCGCACCAACGAAACCGGCACCGGCGGCCTGTACCGGGGCTGTTTCAGCGACCGTGACGTGGATTTCGCCCTGTACGACACCTATTTTTACGCCGCCAAGCTCCAGGACCCGCCGGAGCTGCTGGCGGAACTGGCCTTTGACCGGCTGCGCTGGCCGCGAGAGCTGCGCCCCGCCAAAGAGCAGGAGTATTGGGACTATTTAAAGTCCCACATCCCGGAACTGACCACCTTCCTGCTGGGCCGGGACGACCTGGAGGGGCTGGAATTTTTGCTCTCCACCGGCAAGCTGGACGGGGACGACCTGAACCAAATGCTGGAACGGGCGGAGCAGGCGGAAAACGTCCGCTTCGTCAGCCGGTTGCTGGAGGCTGCCGGACACGGTCCCCGCTCCGGCGCGGACAAGCTGTTTGAACTGTGAGGTGGCTATGGCGTCAAATCGTGAACGGCTGGAACGGCTGGGCAGCGCCATTCTGTCCGCCTCCCGGAATGAGTTATATTTTTCCATGCGGTTTTTGGACATCGCCCTCAGCGGCTTGGACTACCGCATGAACCTGAACACCGTCACCGTGGGGACAGACGGCATCAGCATTCTTTTTAACCCCACCTATTTGCAGCGGGTCTACCGGGACGACCTGGTGGAACTGAACCGGGTCTATCTCCACATGATTCTCCACTGTATGTTCCGCCACGAGC